>JAQYVK010000302.1 GCA_030145585.1 Desulfatiglandales bacterium
AGACTTGACTCTTTTAGGCTACTTGTGATATTTTAAGTAAAAGTTAATTAAAGTGCTTTATTGAACTGATGTGAAGTTATAGTCGAAACAAGAGCATGAAAAAAATTCTGAAATTTATCGGTTTCCTGGTGGCAATCGTCATTCTCTTCTACATTTTTGATGCTGCGCTTATGTTGTGGCAGCTCACACCCATAACCACTGCCTCTAAGTATCAAAATGTAATGACCCTCCGCTGGCATGATCAAAGCCTTATTGAACATTTCCCGGGAAAAATTCCTTCGGACGCAAAAAACACTCGGTTTTATTACCGGGCCGGTTTTTTACAGGGGGGATCTTCGATCGAACTAAGAGTGAAAATGCCGACGAACTTCGTTGAAGAAGTTCTTGCAACCTATAAGCAGAAAGCCAAGGCGGTATTCAATGGAGCTGAAAAACTTGATAGGGGCACAAGCAATCCCGATATGCTGCCCAAATGGAGTTTTCTTACATTGCCACCTGATGAAAATGAAATACCAGGCACGTACTCTCTTTTACCAAAAGATTTTAAAATTCTCCTGCTTTCATCGGAGCCTTATAAGTCGAATCCAACGGATTGGAACCATGGCAAGGCTACAGGGATCAGCATAAGCCGACAGAGAAGGGAAATTATCTATTGGGCCGAAGACTGGTAGGAGGATTGATGTGACCGAAGAAAAAGTACAGAAGCTATTGCAAATCTTGTATCTTGAACCCCTCGTCGTAGGTCTTATTCTGTTGGGGATATCGGTGCTCTATTTCCTTGAGGGCCGCCATATGGCGTTTTTTGAAAGAATCCTGAAAAGCAGTCACGGGGTTTTTTTCCTCTGTCTCATGTACCCATTAGTCCTCAGTAACTCCACGGCTTTCGCAGATGCAGGATGGTTCGGGTATCCCTACTGGGCCTTTCTTCTGCTGGGACTCGCAATGACGGTCTATTCCCTGGCCGGACGCTATGTCAAGCACTGGGCTCTTCACTTCTTACATATATTTACGATTCTGTATGGATCTCTTGCAGCACTGTACGGAATGAATACATTGCCACCTGGCTTTTTGTAAGTAATTGGTGTCTAAAATATCTCACTCTACCTTGTGAAATGTTGTGATACCAAAAGTACCCAAAATAGCATGTGGGACAAATGTGAAATCCGGAAATCAAGAAATAGAGAAGTGGAAGCCGGGTGTTCCTAAAAACACCCTTTTACTTATTGCGGGGATACTTTGGGTAGGCGTGGGCATTATTCTTGATGGTGTTTCCTATTCATGGTTAAGGAGTGAAGACCTGAACCATGCTATTTTAGCATCGATTATCGGATTTATTTGTGCTCTCGTTATTCATCATTTTGGATTCCTTCGCATCGTCGATAGAAACCTGGATCGAATTCTTCCAATGGAAGGCAAACGATGTGTTTTTTCATTCATGCCTTGGAAGAGCTATATTCTTATCATCATCATGGTTTTAGTAGGGTTTTTACTTCGTCATTCACCAATTCCGAAACTGTACCTATCAGTTCCATACATCGGAATCGGGACGGCATTAATTCTGTCAAGCGTGCGGTATTTGCGATATCTGTTACTGTCGGTTAAGAACAAGTAAATATGGTGGTCCGAATTCCAAGCTGTTTGTTGGCGTTCTTGAAAAATAAAAATTCTTAGGAATAGTTTATGCCTTTAGTGAAAATAAGTATACTTAAGGGAAGGTCAAAATCAGAGAAGCAGGCTTTATTGGACGCGGTTCATGCCGCTTTGGTCGAAGCCTTTAAAATTCCTGATTGGGACAGGGATCAAAGAATTTTCGAATTTGAAAAAGAAAACTTTGAGATCCCAAATAATCGAACGGATTATTTTACACTCATTGAAATCATTATTTATCCTGGAAGGTCGCTAAAAGTAAAACGCGAACTGTATAAGTCAATAAATGATAGACTCAAAGCCAATGGATATAAGAACCCGAATGATATTGTCATTGTTTTACTGGAACCGCCATTGGAAAACTGGGGAATCAGAGGGGGTGTTCCCGCAAGTGAGATAGATATTGGCTACAAGCTGGACGTGTAAATATAGAAAGGGAGTCAGGTTTCACCATCTCATAAGATAGGAGAGAGAGCATGGAAAAGGTAAGGGGAAGGCAAATCTTACAAACAGCAATCATATTATTGACTGCCTGGGTGGTGATCGGCTGTCAGTCTGTTTACTACAAGACTATGGAGCAGTTCGGATATGAAAAACGCGAGATTCTTGTGGATCGGGTCGTGGAAGCCCGGGATGCACAAAAAGAGTCCAAGGAACAGTTCAAGTCGGCTCTAGAAAAATTCAGTGATGTGGTTAATTTTGAAGGGGGTGACCTGGAAGAAAAGTACGAAGTGCTCAATTCGGAGTTCAAACGTTGTGAATCGAAGGCAGAAGCCGTCAACACGAGGATCAATGATGTTGAAAATGTGGGGACAGCACTTTTTCAAGAGTGGAAAGCGGAGTTGGAGCAATACTCCAGCGCCAAACTGAGAAATTCAAGCCGCAAAAAACTCGAACAGACACGCGATCAGTATGACCAGCTCGTCCGTTCAATGCGAAAGGCCGAATCCAAAATCGCCCCGGTCCTTTCGGCCTTTCAAGACCAGGTCCTCTACCTGAAGCACAACCTGAACGCCCATGCCATTGCCTCACTGAAGCAGGAACTGGTGTCAGTTGAGAACAACGTAGCCACGCTGATACGGGAAATGGAAGCAGCCATTGCTGAAGCAGATGGGTTTATTAAGACCATGGTCGAATCATAGGAGTCATCTTAAAAATACCAAATAGTGTATTCGGACAGTCAGCGTGACTGCAACTCGCCGACATGTCTCATGGCCCTGAGCCACCCTCCTACAAGAAAAAGTATCCGGTTATAGTAATTGTCAGAAATCTGTTCCGATTAGCCTTTTTATAAATCCCCCTGTCCCCCTTTGTCAAAGGGGGAACTTATGAAAGCCTGAAGTAATATCAGCACACCTATGGCCGCAATGAGCAATACTAGAGTATAAGCGTTCCCCCCTTTTAAAAGGGGGGGCCAGGGGGGATTTTATGCTGTCGCACGCTCCTTCCAATCGGAACATATTTATGACATCAGCTATAATATACAAAAAAGCCCCGACCTTGTCGGGGCTTCATACATTATGGAGTATTTGACGAAAGCGGGAAAGGAAAAACGCTGGGAATCAATGTCTACCGGTTGGCAGCCACGCCCATGCCGAGGTCAAAGGCCTTCAGGTTGGATTCCAGAAAGGCCTTTTTTGTGGACGTTGAAATGGTCTCCTTCATCGCTTCCGCTGTGATCGGAACGGCTTTTGAGCCAATCAGGGCTCCCAACATGACCATATTCAAGGAGAGTGGATTGCCCGCTTCCTTTGCCAATTCAACGCCATTCAAGGCGATGACGTTCTCCACTTTGGTATGAATTTTGTCTAAGACTTCATCTACTGGGGGATATTTCCCCTGTCCTATGGAAACAGTGAAGGGAGGAAGGGGAGAAATATTCGTGATGACCAGGGTGTCCTTGTTACACTTTCCAAGGGCTCTCAAGGTTTCCAGGGGTTCGAAGCCTATCAAGACATCAGCCTCTCCATTGGAAACAATAGGGCTGGTAACATCACCCAATAATACGGCGGATTCCACAATACCCCCCCGCTGAGCCATCCCATGAATTTCACTGACCACGACCGGAATATCAACAGAGAGGGCGGCCTCTCCTAATAGCCGTGACACCAGAAGATTTCCCTGGCCACCAACGCCAATAAACACAAATCTCTTTGATTCCATTTGATTCTCCGTAATAAAAATCTTTATATTTCCTCAAGAGCCAATATCGTTAATTTTTACTCTTGTCTTCCTTGGGGCGCCAAAGCCGGCCCACCAAGGGTGGGCGAGGCGACGGCGGCTGACTTCTTTATTATTATCCTATTTCTTTACCGGCAAAATGGCATTTTCAGGGCAGATCTGGGCACACAAAGCACAGCCGGTACACATATTTTCATCGATGGAAACATTATTTTCGTCCAGGAACATAGCCGGACAGGCCAACTCGTCGATGCACACGCGATGCCCTTTGCATTTGTCTAGGTTAACATAGAAGGGTCTGGTCCGCTTCAACTCGCCAATGCCCTTTGCAAATAGGGGGCAAAAATCTCTCGAAATGATAACCGACAGGCCGTCGTATTCATAGGAAGCCCGTACCGCCTCTATGGTCTTTTTTACCTTAAAGGGTTGAACCACATGGACGTCCTTGACCCCGCAGCCTTTCACCAATTCTTCAATGGATACTTGTGTGTTTTCGCGACCCATTGGCTTGGAGTCCACCCCTGGATGGGGCTGGTGGCCGGTCATAGCGGTGGTGCCGTTGTCCATGATAACGAGGGTAAATTTGTGGTTATTGTGCACCGCATTGACCAACCCTGTGATCCCTGAATGAAAAAAGGTGGAATCACCGATGAAGGCGACCACCTTCTGATTGGTAGCCTCTGAAAAACCGCATGAGGTGCTCACCGAAGCCCCCATGCAGAGGACCAGGTCGGCCATTTTAAGGGGTGGAAGAAAACCGAGGGTATAACAACCGATATCTGAAGGATAAATCGCCTCCTGGCCGTAAACCTGCTTGATCTCATAAAGGGTGGCCCTGTGGGGACAACCGGCACAAAGCGTGGGCGGCCTTGCAGGAAGATCCGGGAGATCTGAGGTATCAACGACTACCGGGGCTTTGTAATCAATCCCGACATATTTGGCCACCGCCTCCCTGACCATACCGGGATCATATTCGAAAAGGCGGGACAATCGACTGACGCCCTTTCCCTTTATGGAAAGCGTCAGGCCGTTTTCCTGGGCAATGGCCTTTAATTCGGTCTCTATAATTGGTTCCAGTTCCTCTACGACCAGGACGTTTTCGACCTGATTGAGAAAGCGAATGCAGAGATTTTTGGGCATCGGCCAGGAAAAGCCCAACTTCAGGACGCTGACCTGATCATTGATCCCCAGATCTGAAATTGCATCCATGGCATAGTTGAAACTGACACCATTGGCGATGACTCCCCATTTTCCATCACCGATGATTTCATTGTATGGCCAGTTTTCTGTCTTCTGCATGATACGATCATTTTTTTCAAGGAGTTTTTTGTGCAATTGACGTGAGACAGCCGGGACGGTCACAAAATTCAAGGGGTCCTTAGCGAAGGTATCCTTCGTTTTCATTGGTTTGAGTTCTGCCAGTTTTACAGGACCCCTGATATGGTTTAATCGTGTGGTGGTGCGGATGAGGACCGGAAGTTTCAGTTCTTCAGACAGGTCGAAGGCCAGTGCCGTCATATCCTTCATTTCCTGGGTATTTGTCGGTTCCAGCATGGGAAGACCGGACAGACGGGCATAGTATCGATTGTCCTGTTCATTCTGACTGGAAAATAGAGAGGGATCATCGGCCGTAATAATGACCATGCCTCCCTTGACTCCGGTATAAGCGAGGATCATTAAAGGGTCTGCGGCCACGTTGACCCCCACATGTTTCATGGTCACCATAGTTCTCAAGCCGGCGAGGGCCGCGCTTGCTCCCACTTCCATCGCCACCTTTTCATTGGTGGAGTACTCAAAGTAAAGATCGGTCTCTTGACTAAGGTTGTAAAATTGTTCAGGAATCTCTGAAGATGGTGTCCCGGGATAGCAAGTGGCAAAGGAGACCCCTGCCTCCAGGGCGCCGCGGGCGATGGCCTCGTTGCCTAAAAGAAATATTTCTTTCCCCGGCGCATCAAGAAGTAATTTGTGCATTTTGTCCCCCAAACATGATTAAAGATTATTTTCAAGGCCACCTTCGGACAGTCCCGAAAGCAGGCATTGTCAGGCAGATCGAAAAAAGCTACAACTTAGCTGCGATGTAAACCTAACGAAACGGGTGTGGGCTGTCAAGAGATTATTCCAAGAGAAACTGACACAGCCGGAAGGAACTCCGGGAATGATCCAGCCTAATTACAGAAATTGTGATGGGATAAGCATGTTTCAAAATAAATTTAACAATTTCTTATGGTTAATCCATTTTCTCATGATTGTATCTCGAGAATATCAAGGGTCGCTCAGTTTAAAGCGGCGGCTACATTTTTAAACCGGATCACCAATGGCCTTGTTTCAGCATTTTATTGAATTAATTTATAGTAAGATGTATATATGAACAATAATATCACTCATGAGGAGGAGAGCTATGGAAAATGATGGTTTGTTGGAGGGCAAGAAAATTCTCATTGTGGATGACGAGCCGGATGTTCTGGAGACCCTTGAAGAACTGTTGACCATGTGCGAGGTCAAAAAAGCAATCAGCTTTGATGAAGCGAAAGATCTTCTTGAGGGCGAATATTTTGATATGGCCATTCTGGACATTATGGGCGTGGATGGATACAAACTGCTCGAAATAGCGAAGAACAGAGAGGTGGTCGCTGTCATGTTGACCGCCCATGCCTTGAGCCCTGAGAACACTGTTAGATCTTACAAGGAAGGGGCGGCCTCCTATATACCTAAAGAGGAAATGACCAATATCACGACCTATTTAAATGATATTTTAGAGGCCAAAGAAAAAGGGAAAAATCTGTGGTGGCGCTGGTTTGATCGGTTCGCCAATTTTTATGAGAAGAAATTCGGTGAAGATTGGCAAGAGCATGATGAAGAATTTTGGAAAAATTTCTATATCTAAAGATCCGACCGATGGCTCATTATCAATCCTGTAATTAATGGTGGAGCGGGGTCTCCCCAGCCATAATCCGGAATTGAATAAATGTCTTTTCAGTCCTTTATGAATGCCCTTTTAAAAAGGAAAGCCGCTTGACAATGGAGGGGTTAAGGGATATTTGAAAGTGCAAAGGTTCCATGGTTTGATCGTTTAATAACCCGGCTCGAACCCATGGATAGGTCATAATAATTGAGGTGAGGGCCGAGGAATAAACTAACTGCTGAAAGGGGGAAGCCGGTAATGTCTGAAAAGTTGGTCGATGCGATCGTGAATATGCAAGAGGAGGAAGCCATATCCCTCACGAATGAACTCATCGAGGGCGGTGAGGATCCGGTAAAGATTCTAGACGCTTGTAGAGAAGCTGTGGGGGTCGTGGGAAAACGCTTTGAGGAAGGCACTTATTTCCTCCCTGAATTGATCATGGCTGGTGAGATGATGTCGCAAATCTCGACGATTGTAAAGCCAAAGCTGCAAGGGACCCAAGAATCAAAAAAGGCGGGAAAAGTTCTCATAGGGACGGTAGAAGGAGATATCCATGACATCGGTAAGGATATCGTCACCTTCATGTTGGATGTCAACGGCTTTGATGTCCTCGACCTTGGGATCGATATCCCTCCCGCTAAATTTGTTGAGGCGATAAAAGACTTCCAACCTGAAGTGGTCGGCCTAAGCGGGTTCTTGACTCTGGCTTTTGATTCCATGGTGGAGACTGTGAAAGCGATCAAAGATGCGGGTCTGCGAGATCAGGTAAAAATCATGATCGGTGGGGGTCAGATAGATGATGTGATAAAAGAATACACCGGCGCGGACGCGTATGGATTGGACGCGATCGCTGCCGTAAATCTGACCAAAGGATGGATCGGAGGCTAAGAAGCCTCGAAATACTGCTGACGAGTTGCTGAAGAGAGGGTTTCATTGGCCCTCTCTTTTTTTTTTGAAAGTCGTGTCTGATTAATTTGAGCTTTTCTCCTCAGGCCCACTGAGCCCGCTATCCTCCCACACCTACTTTTTGATACCCACCATAAGGAATACCCACATTACCGTCACACCTGTTCAGCCGTCTTATCAATAGGCTGCTATGGCGAAGTCGGCCATTCCATAATTCCAGAATATGATTTTAGGGGAAACTTATTCCCTCCCAGTGATTAGCTCAATACAACATGAGGGGGCTATGTTGCTCGTGGACCACAACAGGTGCCAAAATATGGTCTTCAAGGGCCTATTAAGGGAAAGTTCGAAGCAGTCTTAAAAATGGCATGGAAATCGGGCTAAATATTTTATTTCTATTAAGTTTTTGCTTGACAAGGAGTGATTTATGGACGTATAGTGTCACAAAGTGAAATAAAGTGACATGAAGTGTCAGGAATGAGTATTAATGTTTAGAGGACGTTCAAAACATAATCTGGATGAAAAGGGACGTTTGGCGATTCCGGCACGCTTTAAAGAGGTCATGAATAAGACAAATGACCAGTGCCTGGTTCTAACGAACCATTTCAATTGTATCTGGGCCTTTCTCAGTGATGATTGGAAAATTATTGAAGAGAAAGCGGCCAACCTTTCTCTTTTCGATCGTGCCGTCAACACCTATCGCCGCTATTTTATCTCCGGAGCACAAGAATGTCCACTAAAACAGGGGAGGGTGACCATTCCTCCTGATCTGAGAGAGATCGCCGGTTTAAAGAAGGAGGTTGTCCTGGTAGGCGAATTAAAACTATTTGAAATTTGGGATAGGGAGGAATGGGAGAAGGAATTTGAGAGGGCAAAGGCAACTTTCCCTGAAGCCAGCCAGTCCCTCTCAGAATTGGGTATTTGAAGGGGGTGGAATTGGAATACCCTCACCAACCGGTTCTCACAGGAGAGGTTGTGAGGACCTTGATCACAGAACCCGAAGGCATTTATGTAGACGGGACGGTTGGAAGTGGGGGGCACAGCGAAGCCATAGGAAGAAAAATAAAGGCAAAAGGGCGGTTGATCTGCCTTGATAGGGATTCGGAGGCCATCCGGATTTCCAAGGGGAGGCTTACTCCCCTCGGCAAAAAAGTTACCTTGGTCAAAGGGAATTTTGCCGAGCTTGATAGGATTAATCATGATCTTGGGTTTGAGAAGGTTCAGGGAATTTTTCTGGATCTTGGGATGTCAAGTTTTCAACTGGAGCAATCCGGTCGGGGCTTCAGTTTTAACCGGGACGAACCCCTTGACATGAGAATGGATGCGAATGAGGAGGCCACGGCATACCAATTGATTAATCAACTCGCCCAGAAAGACCTTGAAAAGATTTTGAAGAATTATGGAGAAGAGAGAAGGGCTAAGGCTGTTGCAAAAATGATTACCAGGGAGCGGAAAATAAAGTCAGTAGACACTTCACTGCAATTGGCAAATTTGATCCGGTCAGTTGTTCCCCCCTCTCGTCGACCAGGAGCGAAACACCCTGCTACCCGCACCTTCCAGGCCCTCAGAATTGCAGTTAACAGAGAATTGGAAAATTTGGAGGCATTTCTGGGTAATGTCCCATCCCTCATTCAAGCAGGGGGACGATTGGTCATCTTGTCCTATCATTCCCTTGAAGACAGACAGGTCAAACAGGCCATGGTGGATTGGGAAAAGAGATGTCACTGTCCGCCGGATCTTCCCGTATGTGCGTGTAAAAAAAGGCCCCTCTTTAGACGCCTGCTGAAAAAAGGGATTAGGCCGAGTCAAGAAGAAATAAAGGCGAACCCAAGGGCTCGAAGCGCCCTCTTAAGGGCTGCGGAAAGGATTTGATATGGTTAGACGGATGAAATTCTCTGAGCTCCAGGGGAAACGGAACGAGAAATCAGGCGTCCGCATAAAGAATGCAAAAAAACGAGAGAGGAAACCCCGTCTCACCCATCACCAGATCTTCCTTGTGGGCTTCCTCCTCCTCGTCTTTATGGGGAGCGGTATTGGCTATGTCTGGTCTAATTTTGAAGGGACCCAGATCGGATATGACTTGAGTCGATTGCAAAAGGAAGAACGAGAGCTCATCGAACTGAACAAGAAGCTGAGAGTTGAGCTGGCAACCTTAAAATCACCCCAATTCCTAGAAAAGCACATTCGTGCATTAGGGCTTAAAGAGGCCTCTCCGGATCAGATTGTCATTTTGCCATGAAAGTCAGGGAGAAAAATTGGATTAGGTTCAGAATGTACCTGGTGGCAGTCTTCTTCCTGGTGGGGCTGGGAATTATCTTGGCGAGGGCGTATCAACTCCAGGTCCTTCAAAAGGACAAATTGACCACCATGGCCCGTGTCGGCTACAGGGACACCATAAAACTTCCACCGAAACGGGGCACCATCTATGACCGGGAAGGACATGAGCTGGCAGTGAGTATTGAAGTTGATTCGATTTATGCACACCCCAATCATGTGAAGAATAAGCCTGAAACGGCCCGTCAGCTGTCTAAAATACTCTCTATGAATCGGGGTAACATCCTTAAGGACCTTAAAAAAAAGCGCTCCTTTGTATGGATAGCCAGGAAGATTTCCCCGGAGAAGGGGAGTCAGATTAAGGCCTTGAAACTGGCAGGGATTGGTTTCACGAAGGAAAGTCGCCGATATTACCCAGGGAGGGAGATAGGAGCCCATCTCATCGGGTTTTCGGGAGAGGATAACCAGGGCCTGGAGGGATTGGAAAGGAAGTATGACCGGTTATTAAAGGGTCCGGAACGCACCCTTGTCCAGATGAGGGATGCCCTCGGGCGCCCTTTTTTTATCAGCAGGGAAGTATCTCATGGGGATGAGATGCACAACCTGATTCTGACCATTGATAAAGACATCCAATATAAGGCCCAGGAATCCCTCAAGGCGGCCGTAAAAAAAACAAAGGCAAAGAGCGGCCAGTGCATTGTCATAAATCCGGAGACGGGCGAAGTTTTGGCTATGGCCGTCGTCCCCCTCTTCAATCCCAACGTATTCAAGAAACATCGGCCTTTTCAATGGAGAAATCGGATTATTACCGATGTCTATGAGCCGGGGTCGGCCGTGAAACCCTTTCTTTTAGCAGCTGCCCTCGATCGAAATATCGTAACCCCAAATACAAAATTTTACTGTGAAGATGGGAAATACAGAGTGGCCAACCATACCATCCACGACACGAAAAAACACGACTATCTGAGTGCGGCGGAAATCGTCGCCTTTTCCAGCAACATCGGAGCCGTAAAGATTGGAAAGAGGGTGGGCTACGAAACATTCACTGCTTACTTAAAAAAGTTTGGATTCGGAGAGAAAACGGGCATCGAGCTTCTTGGAGAGCGAACAGGATTTATTCGCCCGGCCAAATCTGCAAAAGAAATCGATAAGGCAAACATTTATTTTGGCCAGGGCATGTCCGCAAGTTCCATCCAGCTGGCCATGGCCATGGGAGCCATAGCAAACGGGGGCAACCTAATGCGTCCCTTTGTTGTTAAAACTATCACGGATCAACGAGGAAGCGTGGTCAAAGAGAACCATCCCACAGTGATAAGACGGGTCATCCCTCCTAAAATCGCGAGGAAAGTGAAACGGGTGCTGGAGAGGGTGGTCATTGAAGGGACTGGACCTGAAGCGGCCATTTCCGGGTTCAGGGTGGCGGGAAAGACCGGTACCTCCCAGAAAGTGGACCCCAAGACAAAAAAATATTCCAAAAAGAATTATGTGGCCCTATTTGTCGGGTTTGTGCCTGCAGAAAAGCCGAAACTGGTCATCATGATCTCGGTCGATGAGCCTAAGGGCGACCCCTACGGGGGCTTGGTAGCGGGGCCTGTCTTTAGGGAAGTGGGTGGGTGGACGCTCAACCATCTCCGGATCAACCCACAACTGAGGCTGGTTAAGGAGGAACCCCCGGGATTAAGTGATGTGAGAAGGCAAATCATAGAACCGGAGCCTGTAGTGAGTATAAAAGTTCCAGGACAACTCCCGGATTTCAAGGGTCAAAGTATGCGGGAGGTCCTGAAAGGGGGAAGATCCTTGGGGCTTGAGGTGATTTTAGAGGGGACGGGATTGGCTATCAAACAAGCTCCACGACCCGGATCTCCCTTAAAGAAAGTAACAAAAGTTAGGATCCAATTTAGTCCCCCCATGTAAGACGTAACATGTTGGGGGCTAATCACATATCAACGCGTACCGGACAGATTGTGGAAGGGCGTCGGGAAACAATGAAACTTGGACAACTGATAACAGGGATGAGTCATTGCCAAATCTCCGGTGACCCGGAACAACCGATCAATGGGCTGGCCTATGATTCTCGTCAGGTCAAACCCGGAAATCTGTTTGTGGCCCTTAGAGGTCATGAGCGAGACGGGCATGATTATCTCGGGGATGCCCTTGAAAGAGGGGCGATGGCATTGGTTGGTGAAAGTTTTCTCGGGATCGGGGAGAACGTGACAAAGGTCCGTGTAGACGATTCTAGAGAAGCCCTGTCAAGATTGTCGATTCAATTTTACAACCACCCGTTCGATGGCCTAAACCTCATCGGCATCACGGGTACGAACGGAAAAACAACCACAAGCTATCTCTTGGAATCGATTCTGACTTCAGCAGGAGCAAAACCGGGCGTGGTGGGGACAATCAATTATCGCTACTCGGGTAAGAGTCATCCGGCACCAGTCACGACACCGGAATCCCTTGATCTGATGCGATTTCTCAGGGAGATGGCCGATGATGGGGTAACGGATGTCATCATGGAAGTCTCCTCCCACGCCCTCGATCAAAAAAGGACTAAGGGTTGCCCCTTCAAGGTGGCTATCTTCACTAATTTTTCGAGGGATCACCTGGACTATCATCACACCATGGAGAATTATTTTAGATCCAAAAGTCTTCTATTCAGCGATTTGTTACGAAACGGGCAGAGTAAAAAAAATATCGCGATCTTAAACATGGATGATCCCAAAGGTGTCGAACTGGCCGCCCTAACCCAAGCGGAGATCATGACTTACGGTTTACGGGAGGTGTGTGATGTAGGGGCCGAATCCATAGCCTCGGACAAAGCCGGTCTTAAAGGAGATTTGATAACCCCTCAGGGAAAGAGGACTTTCCAGTCCCCGCTCATCGGTGAGATCAATGTCTACAACATTTTGGCGGCGTCTGCGGCAGCGATAGCATTGGATATCGATCTGGACAGTGTTGTTGAAGGGATTGAAAGACTCGAAAGGGTGCCGGGTCGTCTGGAACCGGTGCGAAACAAACGAGGTCTGACCATCGTAGTAGATTATGCCCATACACCGGATGCCCTTCTGAAGGCCCTGCGGGACGTAAGGCCCTTCGTAAAAGGGAAATTGATAACAGTCTTTGGGTGCGGTGGTGACAGAGACAAGGGGAAGCGGCCCGAGATGGGACGCGTCGCCGGAGAACACAGTGATCTGGTTTTTATCACCTCAGATAATCCGCGCCGTGAAGAACCCATGTCTATTATAGGGCAGATTGAAAAGGGGACCCAAGAATCGGGTATGAAAAGGGTCGGGGGGTCTTCAAATCATCGGAGCAAAACACTCGGTTACATTATGGAAGTGGATCGCGAGACAGCCATTCGCCAAGCCATTTCGGAGGCCGATATAGAGGATTTCGTTCTGATAGCAGGTAAGGGTCACGAGGACTACCAGATTGTGGGCCGTGAGAGAAGGCACTTTGATGATAGGGAGGTGGCCGCTTCGGCCGCCCAGTAGAATGGTTGTATAGTAGGTAAAATGTGACACAAACGGGAGTAGTGCTTCATGGCTGCCAGATGGGGTGAAGTCACCCTAAAGGAGATTATTGTCGCCATCAAGGGTGATTTGATCTCCGGTCAGAGAGATCAAATCATTGAAGGTCTGAGCACGGATTCAAGGGGTATAAAAAAGGGCGACCTCTTTTTAGCACTCAAGGGCCTAAAATATGATGGCCATGATTTTATCAAGCAGGTCATGGATAAAGGGGCGGCCGGTGTCGTACTCCAGAGGGATTTCGAACCTAAAATCCCTAAAGATAGAAACCGGGCGCTAATAATTGTAACCGATACGTTAAATGCCCTTGGAGATCTGGCCGGTTGGTGGAGACATCAGCAGAGGGTCCGTGTGGCAGCCATAACGGGAAGTGCCGGCAAGACCACCACAAAAGAAATGTCGGCCGCGATCCTGGGAATCGGTGCTTCGACTTTAAAAAATGAGGGGAATTTCAATAATCTTGTGGGGCTTCCTCTCACGTTATTGATGCTGAAAAAAGATCATCGAAAGGCCGTATTGGAAATGGGGATGAATAGACCAGGGGAGATTGCCCGACTCACAGAGATTGCAGATCCGGATATTGGGCTTATCACAAATGTGGGCAGGGCTCACCTGGAAGGAGTGGGCGACATCAGGGGGGTGGCGAGGGCAAAGGTTGAACTGCTTGAGGAGATATCCTCAGATTCTCATGTGCTTTTAAACGGGGACGATGATTTGTTGATGGAAGTTGCCAAACCCTTTCAAAAAACAGTATCCACCTATGGCCTTGGGTCGGGAAACCATATTAAGGCCGAGAATATCGGCAGCCTCGGTCGCGAAGGGTCTTCATTTGAGCTCCAACATGAGGGAGGTTCTTTTGGGATAAGACTAAAAGTCCCCGGGATTCAGAATGTACGGAACGCACTTGCTGCTTCAGCCATTGCTCTTTGCATGGAAACACCCGTGAACCAAATCGTCCAGGGATTAAAGGGTTTTCGGGGAATCAAAGGCCGTTTTATGCCGACAAAACTCCCTGGCGGCGCTGTGCTCGTGGACGACACATATAATTCCAATCCCACCTCCCTCAAGGCCGCCCTAAACGCCCTAAAGGATCTTAAACCTGAGGGGGGCAGGGTCCTCGTAGGATTGGGGGAGATGATGGAGCTTGGGCAGGAAACCGTCACGGCACACACCGAAGCGGGAGGGTTGGTAGCTGAGATGGCCCCCTTTTTTTTTACGGCCATGGGTGAGCATGCAAAAGAGATGATCAGGGGAGCCGTTGAAAAAGGTATGTCGTCGAAAATGGCGGTGTTGGTTGAGACTCACCAGGAAATGGCGCAAGCGTTGAGAGGTAAGATGGATGCCGGTGATCTGATTCTTTTGAAGGGTTCGAGGAGAGCAGGGCTTGAAAAAGTGGTGGAGAATCTGAAGGGTGGGTGCTGAATGTTATATAAACTGATTTATTTTTTTCATATTGATTTTTCAGTGCTCAATGTCTTTCGATATATCACCTTCAGGACCATTCTCTCGACCCTTGCTTCCCTTGCCTTCCTGTTTATTTTTGGAACCTGGGTCATCGGCAAACTACGGGCTATGCAAATTGGAGAGTTCATTCGAGATGACGGTCCGCCCAATCACATAGACAAAGCGGGCACCCCAACCATGGGAGGTTGTTTGATCATCCCGGTCATTATAGTATCCACGCTTCTATGGGCGGAGTTGAACAATATCTATGTCTGGCTGGTGTTGTTTGTCATGTTTTGTTTCGGGCTGATTGGTTTTATCGATGATTATCTCAAAGTGGTTCGGAGAGACAGTCAGGGACTCAGTAAGAAGGCAAAATTTTCTCTTCAGGTTCTTGTAGCACTGGTCGTTGCCATTGTTCTGGAACTTTACCCGGGGTTTGATGCGCGATTGAATCTCCCATTCTTTAAGACCATCACCCCTGATATAGGATTGTGGTACATTCCAGTCGCCATATTCATAATCGTAGGGGCTTCGAACGCGGTCAACCTAACGGACGGATTGGATGGCCTGGCCATAGGCCCCATTATTGTCGCTTTTGCAAGCTACCTGGTCTTTGCCTATATGGCCGGGCATGTGAAAATCGCTTCTTACCTTCAGATTCCTTATGTTGCGGGAGCAGGTGAACTGTCGGTGCTATGTGGTGCGGTCGTTGGGGCGGGCCTTGGCTTTTTATGGTACAACGCGTTCCCCGCTGAACTTTTCATGGGTGATGTTGGGTCACTACCCATCGGGGCGGTTCTAGGGACAGTCGCAGTGATTACCAAACAGGAACTGGTCCTCATTCTTGTTGGAGGCATTTTTGTGGTTGAGACCCTTTCGGTCATATTCCAGGTCGTCTATTTTAAGCTGACCGGGGGGCAAAGGATTTTTCGCATGGCCCCATTACACCATCATTTTGAATTAAAGGGATGGCCCGAAACGAAGGTTACTGTTCGTTTCTGGATCATAGCCGTCATTTTGGCTCTGTTTTCGCTCAGTACCTTTAAATTGCGATAATCGTCCATAAGATGAAGAATTGATAATTTCCTCCAGGTCAACGAGTGTTATGTCATAAGGATACCTTTTAAAGTCACCGCTGGGGGTGATCCTAAATTCATAAAGGACTTATTTCTAGGACACAACACTATAGAAAAGTTTCAAAAGGAAAATGTCACTTTTAAAAAAAAAGGTCCTTGTCATCGGGTTAGGGAAATCCGGCCTTTCAGTCTCTCGCTGGTTGACCGGTGAAGGGGCGGAGGTGACGGTCAGTGAAATGAAAGAACAATCGGTGATAGATAACCATTTGGTCAATGAAATTTTGGAACTCGGTGTAAAGCTGGAGACAGGAGGCCATAAACAGGCGACCTTTTTGAACTCGGACATGATCGTCGTCAGTCCCGGAATTCCTCTGGATCTCGAACCTCTTGCAACCTCGAGAAGAAAAGGGATTCCGGTCTTGGGGGAGATGGAACTGGCGGGGAGACTCATAGATATCCCCCTTGTAGCCATTACGGGAACGAACGGTAAATCGACCACCACCTCCCTTCTGGGCGCTATGATCAAAAATGCGGGATTCAGGGTCTTTGTTGGGGGGAATATCGGTACCCCCCTCATGGATTATGTGACGGGGGAACAGAGTGCGGAATTTGCCGTAGTTGAGGTTAGCAGTTTTCAATTGGATACTATCGAAAAATTTTGTCCGACCGTTTCCTTATTATTGAATATTTCGCCAGACCATCTGGACAGATATCCAAATTACGAGGCCTACGTCCAATCCAAATTGAAGATATTTCAAAACCAAGGGCCCGGTCAATACGCTGTTCTAAATGATGAAGATGAGGTGTTGTCTCAGTTAGATCTCTCCAGGGGCATTTCCGTCTTGCGCTATGGAATGCGGAAAAAGAAAAATCGCCATGCCTTCATCGAAGGGAAGAAAATGATTGTATTTTTACCCGGAATGGAACAGCAGGAATTTGATATTGAACGATACCGGCTGCCTGGAAAACACAATCTGGAAAACCTCATGGCCGGTGTATTGGCAGGTCTGGTGTTAAAAATAGAGCCGACTATCATACAGAATACCATAGAACATTTTACAAGTCTCTCTCATCGGCTTGAGCTTGTGCGTCGCATCAGCGGCGTTACGTTTTATAATGATTCCAAGGCGACAAATGTCAATGCCGCATTGAGTTCAATCAACAGTTTTGACCGACCGGTCATTCTCATAGCGGGGGGACGTCACAAAGGAGGCGATTATTCGCCTCTGGCTGACGCAGCACGAGACAGAGTAAGAAAAGCGGTATTGTTGGGTGAATCGAAAAATATTTTGGCGAAGGCTTTTGAAGGTCTTATTCCGTTCACCTTGGCTGGGAATATGACGGATGCAGTCTCTCAGGCGTTTTCGTCAGCCGAGAAGAATGATGTCGTTTTGCTGGCGCCGGCATGTTCCAGTTTTGACATGTTTTCGGATTACGGGCAAAGGGGAACGGTCTTTAGAGAAGCGGTGGAAAGGCTCCGTGATGGCGGATAAAAAAGCTGTAAATCAAGGATATGACTATCTACTCCTTGTCCCATCTCTCCTCCTTTTAGGATTGGGGTTGGTGATCATCTACAGTGCCAGCTCCTCCCTTGCGGAATACAGGCTCGGGGACAGCTACTATTTTTTGAAAAAACAGGCGTTGTTTTGCCTTATTGGTCTCGGTTTGATGATACTCGCAAAAAATATCCCAACCAACCTTTACAAGAAGCTCGTCTATCCGGCGCTCTTTTTGAGTTTTGCTCTTTTGGCCCTCCTCTTTGTTCCCAGCCTGGGTGCCAAGGTGGGTGGATCCAGTCGATGGTTGCGTTTCGCAGGTCTCTCCTTTCAGCCTTCAGAACTGGCCAAACTGTCCCTGGCACTATATCTCGCCTACTCCATGGCAAAGCAAGGGCCCAACATGAGTCGTTTTTCCATTGGCTTTTTGCCCCATGTCCTGGTGGTGGGTGGATTTATGAGCTTGATTTTACTTCAACCCGATCTGGGGACTTCTGTCATTATAGGCTGTTGGGTCTTGATCCTTCTCTTCGTGGGCGGCGCCAAACTTTTTCAATTGTTTACAGCCGTGCTTCTGTTTATGCCGATCGTGTTGTGGCTTATCTCGCAAGCCGATTATCGAATGAAGAGGTGGTCGGCCTTCCTTAATCCCTGGGAAGACCCCGAGGGCCTTGGGTTCCAGATTATTCACTCATTCTTGGCCATAGGTTCGGGCGGGATTTTCGGGGTGGGACTCGGAAACAGTAAACAGAAACTCTTCTATCTCCCGGAACCCCATACGGATTTCATCTTTTCTGTAGTGGCCGAAGAACTTGGGTTGGTGGGATTGACGGTCATCGTTGTTCTTTTTGGAGTGTTGATCACAAGGGGGATCAAAATAGCACTCAATGCCAATGATCTTTATAGTTCCTATCTCGCCATGGGAATTAGTTGTTTCTTGGGATTGCAAGTTCTTATCAATATGGGTGTCGTCATGGGCCTGCTCCCCACTAAGGGCCTGACGCTTCCTTTAATCAGTTACGGGGGGTCATCGCTGGTCATCAGTCTCCTGAGTATTGGGATCCTTCTCAATATCTCGGCAAAAAGATAAGGAGACATCAGGAAGAAAAATTGCAGGTCTGTCAACGAGGTCCAAGGATGTGGAACCGAAGGAAGTGAGGGGCATTATCGCCGGTGGAGGTACAGGAGGCCACCTCCACCCCGGATTGGCGATAGCAAGGGAAATTTGTAGGAGATCCGAAAATGCAGAACTACTTTTTGTAACGGGTCGAAGGAAAATGGAATTGGACATATTGAACCGTACAGGTTTTCTCCAAGCATCGATCGATGTGGAAGGGCTAAAAGGGCGGGGATGGTTTAAGGGCCTCAGGGCCCTTGTAAAATTACCCCTCAGTTTTTTTCAGTCCTTTTCAATCATCAGGGGCTTCTCTCCCAACATAGTCATTGGAGTTGGGGGGTATTCGGCAGGACCGGTCTGTGTGTTATCCAGGCTCATGGGGATCCCTTCTGCCATACACGAACAGAATTCCTATCCTGGTTTGACCAACCGGATCTTGTGTCGGGTGGTGGATAGAGTGTTTATCTCTTTCGAGGAAAGTCGCGCCCATTTCCCCGGGGGGTCTCTCCTTTTAACTGGAAACCCGATCCTTGAAGAATTTTTAGCTGGGAATACAAAGAGTGGGGAAAAAAATCAAATATTTACGATTTTGATCGTAGGAGGGAGTCAGGGGGCCCATGCCATCAACCGGTCCATGGTGGAGACGCTCAAAATTCTAAAGGAGAGGGGAAAGGTGCCCGGTGTCATCCATCAGACAGGAGAAACCGATTACAAGGAGGTCGTGGAGGCATACAGGCGGGAGGGAGTGAAAGGTGAAGTCCTGCCTTTTATAGAGGATATGGGTCGGGCTTATAGTCAAGCCGATCTTGTCATCGGCAGAGCCGGGGCAGCGACAGTCTCCGAATTGGCAGCCCTGGGGAAACCCTCTATCCTGATCCCTTACCCCCATGCGGCCAACAGACATCAGGAGACAAATGCCCAGATGCTGGTCAGGGCGGGGGGGGCGGAGATGATGCTAGAGGAGACATTGAGCGGCCAAAGACTGGCAGAATCTTTGATGAGGTATATGAATGACCGGCCAGCACTGACTGAAATGGGTCAAAGGGCTAAGAAGGTAGGAAGGGGTGATGCCGCCGGTATCATCGTGGATCAATTGATGGAAATGATTAAGTAACAAGAATGCACCCGCCGGCGACGGCGGGCCAAGGAAGACAGAATAGAAGCGGGAAAAACCAGAAGGGACAACGAACAAATCACGGCTATGACGACATTTGGCAAGGCAAAACATGTTCACTTTGTAGGAATCGGAGGGATCGGCATGAGCGGCATCGCCGAGCTCCTGATTAACCTAGGATATGAAGTCAGTGGTTCCGATATAAAGAAGTCACCCGTGATTCGGAGACTCTCCGAGCTAGGGGGGAAAATTTCCATCAATCATGGAAAGGAAAACATAAAAGGGGCCGATGTAGTGGTTTACTCCTCCGCGGTCTCAGATGATAATCCGGAGATTGTGGAGGCAAAAGAAAAATACATCCCCGTAATCCCAAGGGCCGAAATGCTCGCTGAGTTGATGAGACTCAAATATGGTGTGGCTGTAGCAGGCACTCACGGTAAAACCACGACCACCTCTATGATAGCTTCCATCTTAAGCTGCGGAAATCTTGATCCGACCGTCGTCATAGGGGGAAGGCTGGATATCTGGGGCGGTTCGAACGCAAAATTAGGCATGGGCGATATCCTGATTGCAGAGTCGGACGAGAGTGACGGTTCTTTCATGGTTCTATCTCCGACTATTTCGGTAGTCACCAATATCGACTACGAACATATCGAACATTATGGTGATATGGACACCCTTAGAAAAACTTTTATCAACTTCATCAACAAGATCCCTTTTTATGGCCTGGCCATACTCTGTCTGGATGACGAGGAGATTCAAGGGATCATCCCTCAGTTAAGAAAACGGTATCTCACATACGGCATGAATTCCCAGGCGGATCTGAGGGCCGTAGACATCGAGAGAAGACAATTGGAGGTTGGTTTTGATCTCATCTTTCGCAATGAATCTTTGGGACCTGTCGTCGTGGGCATGCCGGGAGATCACAATGTCCTCAACGCGCTGGGAGCCATATCAGTCGGGCTCGAGTTGGATATCGACTTAGACCATATTAAAGAGGGTATCCGGAACTTAGGAGGCTTGGAAAGGCGCTTTCAGGTTAAAGGGGAACAGAACAACATCCTCGTTCTCGATGATTATGGGCATCATCCCACAGAGGTGATCGCTACGCTACAGACGGCAAAGACGTGTTGGCCTGAAAAGCGCCTCATTGTTGTCTTTCAACCTCATAGATATAGTCGTACGGAGGCGCTGTTTGATCGATTTGTGCTCAGTTTCAATCAGGCAGACATCCTCATTGTGGCCCCGATATATTCGGCGGGAGAAGCGCCTATCGAAGGTGTAAATGCCGAGTGGCTCTATCAAGGAATAAAGGAACACGGGCACAAGGAAGTGATCTTGTGCACGAACAAGAGTGATATCCTGGAGGTCCTATTGGAATTAATCAGACCGGGAGATGCGGTAATGACCCTTGGGGCCGGGGATATCTTTAATGTAGGTGAGGCCCTCTTGAAAAGGCTTGGGCATGGATCAAAGGCAAAAAAAGGAACTGGTCGAAATTCTTCAGAAAGGTGTTGAGTTTGAATGTCCCATGAGCCGGTACACGACGTTTCGTGTTGGGGGGCCGGTGGAGGCGCTCTGTATTATCAGTGATTTAGAGGGCCTACAACGGATGGTCCCATATCTTGGGCGGGAGAAGATCCCTTACTTGGTGGTTGGTCGTGGAAGTAACCTTTTGGTTAGAGACGACGGGTTTAGAGGCGTTGCCATCATCCTGCGGGAAAAGCTGGCCCATGTAGAACCGAACGGGAAAAGTAATCAAATCGTTCTGGCCGGTGGCGGGTTGGCCCTGTTTGAGCTTCTCGATTACTGCAAAGGGAAGGGCCTTGGGGGATTGGAGTTTTTAGCAGGTATCCCCGGAACGACGGGCGGGGCGGTGGCCATGAATGCGGGCGCTTGGGGGTGCGACGTGGGAAGTCGGGTTCAACAGATACAAATCGTCACTTCAAAAGGGGAATTAGAGACGTTGGAACAGTCCCGTCTGAAATTTAAATACAGGGCCCTGTCGATACCAAAAGGTTCGGTCATTACAAGCGTTAAATTTGAATTGAATCGAGAGAGCCCCGAGGCCGTTATCGGTAAGCTTTCAGAATATCTCAAGAAGCGGCATGAAAAGCAGCCTTCACAATACCCGAGTGGTGGATCGGTGTTTAAAAACCCCCCCCAGGATTATGCAGGAAGGCTTATTGAAAAGACGGGGCTAAAAGGAAAAAGGGTTGGAGGGGCGATGATTTCTCCAAAGCATGCAAATTTTATTGTAAACACCGGGGGAGCCAGGGCAGCAGATATCCTGGCCCTTATGGATCTGGCCCGAAAGAAGGTGAAGGAGCAGATGGGGGTCGAGCTGGAACCGGAGATAAGGGTGATAGGATGAAAAGGAGATCTGTTCTCAAACGCCAGACTGTTCGAAAGAAAAGACGGAGTAGACTCACGCCGATTTGGAAGACGATATCCTTGATCGGAGTTTATTTCATTAAATTTTCATGCGTGGTGATTGTTCTGGTTATGATCAGTTTGGTTTTCGTATCACTATATGAATATTTGATCCAATCCCCATACGTAAGATTGGAGCGTGTTGTTTTTTCCGGGGTCGACGAAGACATGAGAAGTGAACTTATTGAGTTAGCAGGGTTGAATCCCGATTTGAGCCTATTAGAAATTGACCTAAAGGAAATAAAGGAAAGCATGGAGAAGCATCTCTGGATTAGATCTGTGAAACCGGAAAAACGCTTTCCTCATACATTGGCAATCAGGGCGGAAAAAGAAGAATCCCGGGCTGTAGTGGTTATGGATAAATTGTATTTAATGAATCGTTGGGGGGAAATGTTCAAAGAGGTCGATCCGATGGGGGAGTTAGACTTCCCTATTATTACCGGTGTTTCTAAAGATAGAGCGAACAAAAGGACGCACCTGTTGCGTGCTGCACATGTGTTGAACATTCTAAGTTCTGAAAAGAGTCCCTGGTCCCTTAAGGATCTTTCCGAGGTCCACGTCAAAAGAGATGGAAATATTTCGCTCTATTTTACATCCTTTCCGGGGGTGATTCAGGCAAGGGGAAGGGATTTTGGATTCAAAATAGATGACTTGAAAAAGGTGGTCGAACATCTGGAACGTACCGGACGTACTCAAATGGTCCGAGGCATTAATTTGGACTATCATGATGGAGCCGTCGTTTCATTTAAAAATAGTTGATGTCCTTTTCGAATTTTCGCCACGCGATACGAGAGAATAAGAAAAGGTCCAAGGTATTAAGTAAAAGGTGTGAGGTTTACGGTTTAAGGCATACGGGTCGCGTAGTTTAGGTTTGTTGTTTGGGACCTTACACCATACACCTTATACCGTTCACCGTATGATACCACACACCGTTGTTTTATCATGAGAGGATAGGCCATGGGTGGAGATATTATTGTGGGTTTGGATATTGGCACGACAAAGATCTGTGCGGTTGTGGGTGAACTGCGACCCGATGCCATAGAAATCATCGGGATTGGAAGCCATCCTTCCGAAGGTCTTAGAAAAGGTGTCGTGATTAACATCGAAAAGACGGTAAATTCCATTAAGGAAACCATTGAAGAAGCAGAAACCATGGCAGGCTGTGAAATCAGTTCCGTATACGCGGGTATCGCGGGTGGCCATATCAAGGGTTTTAACAGCCATGGGGTTATTGCCCTCAAAGAGAGGGAAGTTACGAAGAAAGATGTTGACAGGGCGATTGAGGCGGCCAGTGCAGTAGCCATTCCAATGGATCGTGAGGTTATTCATATCCTCACCCAGGAGTTCATAGTGGATGAGCAGGACGGTATCATTGACCCCCTCGGCATGGCGGGTGTTCGATTGGAGACGAAGATCCACATTGTCACGGGAGCCGTCACTTCCGCACAGAATATTATCAAATGCGCCAACAGAGCGGGACTGGATGTCTGTGATATCGTGCTTGAGTCCTTGGCATCCAGCGAAGCGGTGCTTTCCGATGAAGAGCGCAACCTTGGGGTTGCTCTCATCGACTTCGGGGGGGGGACAACGGATATGGCGGTCTTCTCGCGAGGGACCATTAAACATACGTCGGTTTTGGCCTTGGGCGGAGATAATCTCACATACGATATTTCCATAGGCCTGAGGACTCCGGGAAAGGAGGCGGAAAAAATAAAAATTAAATATGGATGTGGACTCACTTCCATGATCGAAAGGGATGAGACCATTGAAGTGCCGGGTGTAGGCGGCAGGAAGCCAAGGGTTTTATCCAGACAGATTTTGGGTGAAATCCTGGAGCCAAGGGTTGAGGAGATATTTACCCTCATACACAACGAACTGGTGCGGTCAGGTTATGAGGACTTGGTCAATTCAGGTGTGGTCGTCACCGGTGGTTCGGCGGAACTTGCAGGGATTCCGGAGATGGCGGACCAGATATTTAATGCGCCGTCGAGGAGGGGTTATCCCAGGGGGATTAGTGGCTTGGTGGAAGTGGTCAACAAGCCGATGTATGCGACAGCGGTTGGGCTTGTCCTCTACGGGGCAAAAAGGAGCAAGGAGGGTAAAAAATTTAGGATAAGAGATACCAATATTTTTGGGCGTGTCATGGAGAGAATGAAGAAATGGTTTAAAGATGTAATTTAACCATCCGGTAGACCTCTCGGCCCCGTGGGTTTTCTAAGTTGTCGAGTGTATTAACCGGGAAACCAAATAAAAGGAGGGACATTTATGAAATTCGAATTTGTAGAAGAGAAACAGAGGTACAACGCCAAAATAAAGGTCGTTGGCGTTGGGGGAGCGGGCGGTAACGCCATTAACAACATGATGGCCTCCAAACTCAAGGGCGTTGAGTTTA
Source organism: Desulfatiglandales bacterium (assembly GCA_030145585.1). Lineage (GTDB taxonomy): Bacteria > Desulfobacterota > DSM-4660 > Desulfatiglandales > HGW-15 > JAQYVK01. Next base: position 24,512 of record JAQYVK010000302.1, read on the forward strand.
TTACCGCTAATACGGATAGCCAGAACCTCGAAATTTCCCCTTGCTTCAACAAGATACAGCTAGGGGCGACGGTAACAAGGGGGCTCGGTGCAGGGGCAGATCCGGAAATAGGCCGATTGTCCGCCGAGGAAAGTATCAACGAAGTTCGGGACGCTATTGCTGAGTCCGATATGGTCTTCCTGACGGCAGGCATGGGAGGTGGAACCGGAACGGGTGCCGCTCCGGTGCTTGCACGGGAATCCCGGGAAAGCGGTGCCCTCACCGTTGCCGTTGTCACCAAGCCCTTTGTTTTCGAAGGGGAAAAAAGAATGGACAGAGCACTGGAGGGCATTGAAAAATTGAAAAGGGAAGTGGACACCCTGATTGTAATTCCCAACGAGAGACTTAAGGCGATAGGGGAAGGGAAACCCACCTTCAAAGAGCTCATTGTTCGTGCCGATGAGGTACTCCTCAACGCCGTAAGGGGAATCTCCGATCTGATTATGAGTAACGGATTTATCAATTTGGATTTTGCTGATATAAAGAAGGTCATGGAGCAAATGGGAACGGCCATTATGGGGACAGGAAAGGCCAGTGGAGAGGGGCGGGCCTTTGAAGCGGCCAAAGAATCGGTCAACAGTCCCCTCCTGGAAGACATCTCTATCAGCGGAGCCAGGGGTCTTTTAATGAATGTGACCGGACCTCCCGACATGACGATGGAAGAGATCGACGAGGCATCCGCTTACATCAAGGGTGAAGTGGACAGCGATGCGGAGATCTTCTGGGGGGTGGTTTTTGATGACACCATGGGAGATGAGATTCAAATAACGGTCATTGCTACCGGGATTGATAAAGACCATCACCATAACGTCATAAGATTAAGAGAAGTTACCCCCGAAGAAGCAGAGGACTCCTGGACTGTAAGGGTGAACGGAGAAGGGAAGGAAACTTTGGACACCCCCACATTCCAAAGGCTCAAAAAGGAGCCGGAACCCGCTCCCTTTATGGAAGAGGAAGTGCAACTGAATGAGAGTAAAAAGAGTTTTTTTAAGCGCCCCTTTCTTAAAGATAACCTGGATTACCCTACTTTTCTCAGGGCAAAAGCGGATTGATGGAGGGGTCTTGAAGAGGCTTGCAGAAGGTCTTGCCAAAGGTGTTAAGAACGCCTTACAAGGCAGGGTGACCCATAGGGTGGGTTTGAAAAGGGCATAACTGTCGGAAAATTGGAGCCAAGTCTGTGTCTGAAAAGATTGTTTCCCTGTACCGGCGGAGACTTGCTAGGGAAAAAGGCCCCATAAAAAAGGATTGGGGTGGGAAGATTTCCATAGGCCTCGCCTACCCAAATCATTACCGGACAGGTATGTCCAACCTGGGATTCCAGGTCCTTTACCATCTTTTTAACAGAAAGGACAATGTTGTAGCGGAGCGTTTTTTTCTCCCCGAAGGCAAAGAAATGTCCCTCTACCTTGAGGGGGGAAAGAGCCTCCTTTCCCTGGAATCCCAGGCTCCTATGGGCAAGTTTGATCTTGTCGCTTTTTCTCTGTCTTTCGAAAATGATTATCCCAATATCTTAAAAATCCTTGACCTGGGGAAGATCCCCCTGCTCGCCGAAGCCAGGGATGAGTACCATCCCTTTGTCATGTCTGGGGGGATTACCACTTTCCTGAATCCGGAACCTGTCGCCTCTTTTTTTGATTTTTTCCTGTTGGGGGAGGCGGAAGCCATTCTTGATGAATTCACGGCATCATTCGCTGAGATCCTCCATAAAAATCAAGGGAGGCGAAGCCTTCTCATATCTCTGGCGCAACAGGTAAGTTCTCTATATGTTCCTTCATTGTACATACCCAAATATCATAAAAAGGGCACCCTTAAATCCATGGAACCGATGGAGGACGGAATTCCGGAGAAAGTGAAGGTCGCCTGCCATGTTTCTACGGATGCTCTAGTAAACAGATCTGTGATTCTGACACCGGACACGGCATTCGCTGAGAGAGTACTGATTGAACTGGGCAGGGGGTGTGGGAGGTCATGCCGGTTTTGTGCCGCAGGGTACGTATACAGGCCCCCAAGGGTCCATGAGGAGTCTAAGATACGTGCTTCCATCGACGAAGCCATGGAGGACTCGAATCGTATCGGTCTCTTGAGCCCTGCCGTATCAGACATTCCGGGCATCGAACACATTACCAACTACATCGTAAAAAAGGGGGGACAGTTTTCCGTCTCTTCTTTTCGGGCCGATTCTCTCACCGAAGCTTTGATCGGGGATTTGAAAAGTGCGGGTCAGAAGACCCTGGCCATAGCCCCTGAAGCGGGTTCAGAAAGGCTGAGAAAGGTCATCAACAAACACCTGACGCAGGATCAAATCATCGAGGCCGCAACGACCATTGGGCGTGTGGGGGACTTCGCATTGAGGCTCTATTTTTTGATCGGCCTGCCCACTGAGGAAAAAGAGGATGTCGATCGGATCGTGGAGCTCGTTAAATCCATCAAGCACCATATCGTCAAAGAGTCGAGAACCCGAGGAAGGATCCGGCAGATAAAACTGAGCCTCAATTGCTTTGTCCCAAAGGCTTTCACACCTTTCCAGTGGTTCCCTATGGAGAATATCTCGACCCTCAAGGAGAAACAGAAGGGGTTGAAAAAGACACTTGAGAAAGAAGGAGGGGTCCAGGTGAATTTTGATGTCCCCAAATGGGCCTATGTCCAGACCCTGCTCTCCATGGGGGACAGGCGCGTGGGTTCAATCCTGCGCCTCAACCATGAATTCAAGGGGGACTGGAATAGGGCATTCCGACACTCAGACCTTAATCCCGATTTTTTTGTTTACCGACCCAAAGGACTCGATGAAATCCTGCCATGGGATTTTGTCGATCACGGCATCGATAAGGCTTACCTGATAAAAGAATATAAATTGGCTCTAAAAGCGAAGGAATCAGATGAATGTCATGTGGGAGAATGCGAACGATGCGGCGTGTGTCCCGTGGAGTAAATATTTTTTAATCAAGTTTCGCCCCCTAAACAAGATGAAGCCCTAAATATGCAGGGTCTCCTTATGGTCCTGAGCGGCCGGTTGCAAAGGCCAATTTTCACAACCGACATAGAAAGACTTTCGCAGGAATGACGAGCACTCGCTCCATATTGTCATTCCGGCGAACGCCGGAATCCAGGAGCCTTGGATATCGAATAAATAACTATTCCCTGGTTGATTGCCCTTTTTATGACTACCTTTTTTATCAGACCGGTATGAAAATTGCTTAAAAAGTTCTCGATCAAATCAAACTGCGCCGCATTATGGCGAGAGGAAATTAAAGTAAGGGGGTCAAGATGAGTCGTCCGGATTTGTTACTTCTGCATGGTGTATTGGGAACGAGCACTCAATTTAAGCAATTGATTCCGCTCCTCAGGGATAAATATGATGTCCACACACTCGATTTTGAAGGGCATGGAGGTTCACCTCCAAAAAATAGGCCCTTCAGGTCAAAGCATTTTGCCGAAAACGTGCTGGAATACATGAAGATGAACGCCGTTAAAGCGGCGGACATTTTTGGGCACAGTATGGGCGGTCATATCGGTCTGTATTTGGCAAGATTTTACCCTAAACGGATCAAACGTGTGTTCACCCTGGGTACCAAGTTTGTGTGGACCCCTGAGATTGCTGATAAGGAAAACGCCTTTTTAGATCCAAAAAAGCTCACAGAAAAAGTGCCTAAATATGCCATAGAATTGCGAGGGAGGCATGCCGCTTGCGGTTTTGAGAAGATACTTGAAAAGGTACGAGAAATGAATGTGAGTATAGGCAAGAAAAATGAGTTAAATGACGAGGACATCCAGAAAATTAATAAGAAGGTGAGAATCGGTGTGGGCGACAGAGACTATATGGTCAGCATAGAAGAAAGCGTCAATGTGTACCGGTTGCTCCAACATGGCGAACTGCAAATTTTCCCCGATACACAACATCCGCTTGAGAGGGTATCATTTCCAAACTTAGCCTATTCCATATTGAACTTTTTCAAATAACAGTCGGGGTCAAACCTACACATTTGACAAAACGACCTGTCATCATTAGCTAATATTAGAAAGACAAATCACTACAATCGGATTATGGACCGCAAAATAGGGCTCGAGTATTGCGATGCTTTCTGCCAATTTAGTTTTGATCGTGTCAACGGCAACCCAAACCGGTAGAATAATTTGAGTTAAGCGAAAAAAGGATAGAAAGTTGGGGAAGTTAATTTTAAAGATTATATAGAAAGTGCTTTTGTCAAATGTGTAGGTTTGACCCCGTTTTTTTAATACATCCCAATTGATCCAGAGGAATTTCAACCCGCTTGAAGACATCCTACCGGTCATCCTAATTCCGGAATATTTTAGTTCATTCAAGGCCTTGACCCATGATAGGGTGCAGGGTGCTCGAGCCTTCTTCACACTCATCCAAAAAACGTATTATCTAAGGAAATGAAGCATTCAAGATATGAAAAACAAAAGTAAAAAAATTAATTCCAACCAGGGTCGAAAATCCGTTGTTCGAGCCCTGCGGCATCGAAATTACCGACTATTCTTCGGGGGCCAAAGCCTTTCTATGGTTGGTACCTGGATGCAACGAATTGCCATTCCTTGGTTGGTATATCGATTAACAGACTCCCCTTTTCTCCTCGGGGTTGTCGGATTTGCCGGACAGATTCCAGGATTCCTTTTACTCCCATTTGCCGGCGTCCTGGCCGATAGGTGGAATCGACAACGCATGCTGATCTTGACCCAAAGTCTTTTAATGGTACAAGCCTTTGCACTATCCCTCTTGGTCCTCACAGGCACCGTTCAGGTTTGGCATCTCGTTGTATTGAGTTTGTTCTTCGGCGCCGTCTTTGCATTTGACATCCCAACACGTCAGTCCTTCTTAATGGATATGATAGGAGAAAAGGAGGATTTAGGGAATGCTGTTGCCTTAAATTCATCCATAGTAACCGGGGCCCGTTTACTGGGGCCGACCCTGGCAGGGATTCTGATTGGATTGGTGGGAGAGGGAATATGCTTCTTAATAAATGGGACCAGTTATTTGGCTGTCATTGCCGCATTACTCGCCATGAAAATTCCGTCACAAGATTTGCAATCGCAGGGTTCGAGGGTGTGGGACGGACTAAAAGAGGGCTTTGTTTATGCCTCCGGGTTTGCCCCTATCCGAGTTATTCTGGTTCTGCTTGCCCTGGTGAGCCTTATGGGAATGCCACATATGGTACTCATGCCTGTCTTTGCTAAAAATATCCTGCATGGGGGTCCGCACGCGCTCGGTTTTCTCATGGGGGCGGGTGGTCTGGGAGCCATGGTGGGTGCCTTGTATCTCGCCTCCAGGAGCACAGTTCTTGGGCTTGGGAAAATAATTCTAATATCGGTCATTGTTTTTGGACTCGGGCTTGTTGCTTTCTCTTTTTCACGAATTTTGTGGCTTTCTTTGGTATTAATCCTGATATCCGGCTTCGGGCATATGGTTCAAATGGCATCGAGCAACACCATCCTACAAACTATTTCGGATGACGACAAACGGGGGAGGGTGATGAGTTTTTACGCCATGGCATTCTCGGGTATGATGCCTTTCGGCAGTTTATTCGCCGGTTTATTCGCCGGTAAAATAGGAGCACCGGCCACGGTATTAATTGGTGGACTCGCTTGCCTGTTGGGTGCGGCTGTATATGCGCGTAGGCTCCCGGCATTGAGGAAGATGGTTCATCCCATTTATAGTAAGATGGGGATTATATCTGAACACTACTAGGTTTTTCCTCTCTATCCGGGCTGCGGTACAACGCCGAGATGTCTTGAACATTCTATAAAGTTTGAAATCTTTCAAACCTTCCAGGGTCATGGCAACCCAATAATCCATTCTCATTTCACGGTATATTTTTCAGCCTTTTCCAAGTTTTCAGGATTTTCATGTTGGCATTTAGGACAATTCATTCCTAATCACCTTTTATTTTCCGGTAAGCGTTTTTCATTTAGCCAGCAATACCTCTTGCTTTCGTGTGACGTATAGTACCAAGGAACCCAGGATTATGAGATTCACGACCCCGGCCAACGCTGCATTTATAAAGGAAAAAGTGTAATTCCCAGTCAAGTCGAAGAAATAGCCGCCCTGGTAACCACCCAAGCCCATACCGATCATGGCGAATAGAGAAGTAATGCCCAGCGACAAACTGCCGAATTCAGGTGGTATCATTTCCCTGACACAGATCCAGACACCGGTCATCACCCCGCTGAAGCCTAGACCAAAGAGTATGGCAAGGATATAAAAAGCAGCCGCAGAATGGAGTTGGGTGAACCAGAAGACAAGGACGGTTTGAAACAAGGAGGCCAACAGATAAGCGCGGAGCCCGCCAATATAATCGGCGATTTTTCCGAACATAATACGGCCAAACAACCCGGCAATCATGATCGAGCTAAGTACCCCGGCAGCGATCTGCGGGTCTATGCCTCTATCGGAAGCTAAAGCAACCACATGAATGATCGGGGTGGCCATGCAAATGCAGCAGAAGATCACTGCTATGCTGAGCCAAATGACGAGTTTCGTCGGTGTGATTGGGAAGGCCGGCACCGTGTCGGGTGGTTTTTCCGATGAGGTTGAGCGTCTCTCTTTGGCGAGGGAAGGTGGTGTTCTTACAAGCAGCGAAAGTGGAATCAGCAGGGCCCAAAATATGATCGCCAGGGTGGTAAAGGCCTCACGCCAGCCTGAAAATGTTATCAAATAACGCGTAAAATAGGGTACCAATGCTTGCCCAAAGGCCCCTCCAGCCGAGGTGATCCCCAAAGCCAATCCCTTGTTGCGGTTGAACCATTGGCCAACATTACTGACCATGGGCACAACCATGGCTGCGAAACCTAATCCACCTATGATACCGTAGAAAAGATAAAGTTGCCAAATGACTTTCACATTTGAAAGCAGAAGCAAAGTCAGCCCCAGCATAATTGATCCGAATAACACAACAGGACGGGTGGAGAAGCGATCGGCCATCCAGCCCATCACAATGCCACCCACCCCCGAAGCAACCGTGCCGACAGTATAGGCGAAGGAGGTATCCCCCCGTGACCAGCCAAACTCGAGAACCAGTGGTTTGAGAAAGACCGAAATGGTGACCAGAGCGCCGAATGCCATTCCCAAGAAGATAAATGCGATCGTCACCATCACCCAAGCGTATCGAGGCTCACGGCCCTGCTCAACTTCTTGGTTCACTTTCCCCTTCATATTATACAGCAAGTTGATGCATTCTATTGCGAAGTTCTAGTAGGGTAATTGTCCATAAATTGTGACAGCATCCGTACCGGCTCTGAGTCACTAAATGGACGATACAATGGAGTATTGAGAAGTGATTTCTGTACTTGCGTTATTACGCCGTTGACCTTCTCCAAAAGTTTGTTGTCTCTTTCGATGCAAAGGAGGGCATAGGCAGGACGGAAAAACATCAAAGGGTCTTGAACCGGACGTGCCAACTGAATCGCCTCCTGAAGGTTCGCAATCCCCTCATTCCTTTTCTTACCCATCAAAACAAGTGCCTTGCCACGCGTCTCGAGAGCGGCCGCTTGATACTTTATCCTTCCAGTCTCCTGGCTTTGGTGTAGGGATTTCTCGGCAAATTGTATTGCCTTTTCCCCATCTCCCTGCGCCAAGCTTATTTCTGCCCGTGCTTGTGCGAGTCGTATTCTCCAAAGCCATCCGTGCCATCCCGCTGTTTGTTCGACCGGTTTTTCGACCTCGTCTATGAGCGCTTGAGCTTCTCCCACCTCTCCTCTTCTTGCAAAGTTGAAAAGGAGATCGATGTTCGCACTGATGAGTGGTGCCTTGAAATCAAGGGTAGTGGCGATCTCTTTTCCTTCTTCGGTGATCGCTTGAGCGGTCTTAAAGTCGTAGAGTTCGAGATGAACCCCACCCAACATCACCATGGAACGGGCAAGTGCCGTACCAATATCATTTTCTCTTCCAACCTGCTCTGCCTCCTTGAAGATCTGCAGGGCTTCATTGTATCTTCCCCTTGAAGCCAACGAAACCCCCAGATTTGAAAGGGCACGTAACAAGAGGAAGGTATCCCCGACTTCACCACACGTTTGTATGGCTTTTCGGCTCCACTCGATCGCCTCGTCCAATCTTCCAGCCCAATAGAGCTCTAAAGGGTAGAACTCGAGAGCATGACCGGGAACCGTTGTGCCATACTTCGTTGCCTGAGTAATCGCAAGCTCGTATTGCTTCATGCTGGAAGATAAATGACCATCTATGCTGTCAGCCCCGGCAAGACCACTGATCGCGGCAAATTCGAGATCACGACGGTTGATTTTTTTTGCGATTGAAAGCGTCTTATTGCAGTAGTCTCGCAACCCCACTGGATCCATTAACCAAAAACAGGCGATGGCCAGATCAGCCATCACTTCAGCCTGAAGCTCTATAGCATCTGAGGGCAGCCTTCGAAGGGCTTCCTCCAACTCCGGCCTGGCGTTTTTCCAAATGCCGATCGCAGCATAGGCTCGCCCACATCGTGCGCGTAAATCGGCAAGAACGTCTTGTTCCCCGTTTTCCTCTGCCATTGTAATAGCACGCTTCAGAAGTGTGGCCTCTTCCCGATGGGCCGCCGCCCGATGAGCTTTTTCAGAGGCAAGGATAAGGTAATCTATAGCAGACTCTTTCTGCCCTGCTGCTGTGGCATGATAAGCCAATATTTCATAGAATTCTTCCAACCTTTCGGCGTAGATTTCTTCAATGGCCTTTCCGATCTTCTCATGAATTTCCTTTTTCCTCTTCTGAAGCAGGCTATTATATGCAACCTCCTGGGTTAGGGTGTTTTTAAAGACATATTCCAAATCCGGAAAAAGCCTCTTCTCGTAGATAAACTCTAATTCTTGAAGGTCGAGAAGGTAAGGTTTAAGCTCCTCACGCATTCCCGAGATGGTCTTGAGGATGAGAAAGGCAAAATCTCTTCCAATGACTGAGGCCACCTGCAGGGTGCGTTTGAGGTTGTCCTCCAGGCGGTCCAACCGGGCCGCGATGATACCTTGCACGGTATCTGGAACCTGTATATTCGAGACCTCCCTACTCAAAACATACCGATCGTCTCTCTTTTTAATAGCGCCGTTTTCCAGCAAACCTTGGGTAAACTCTTCCACAAAGAGTGGATTACCGCCGGTCCGGCTAAGGATAAGTTCCCTGAGTTCAGGCACGATCTCGCCCCCGCCAAGGACAGACTGAACTATCGCTGAGATAGCGTCGTTGGAGAGCTGATCAACGCCGACTTGGTTGTAATAGGATTTGCTCCCCCAAGTGTGGACATATTCCGACCGGTAGAGGAGGATTAACAAGATGTTTGTATTGGCCAGCCCCTTGATCAGATAGGTTAAAAACTCCTCAGATGTACTGTCGATCCAATGAAGGTCGTCAATGGCAACAACAAGAGGCTTTATTTGACTCTCCCGAACAAGCAATTCCCTGATGGCATCGAAGGCCTTCTCCTTTTTTTGTTTTGGCTCGAGCCTCAGGTATTCTTCATCTTCGACCTTTAGAGATAAAAGATCGTTCAAGGGTGGTAGAACGCCTTGGAGTTCTTCATCGAGCTGTAAGATCTTTTCTTCCATCTTTTTTTTGATGAGATATTCCCGATCTCCTTCCTTGATCCCCAGGTAGGACCTTATAATGTCCAGGATGGGCAGATATGCCATAGAATCCCCATAGTGGAGGCATCGGCCTTCGATGTAGGTATACGCCTTCTTGGATAGTGTCCTTTTCAGCTCTAACTTGAGTCTGGATTTCCCCACGCCCGCTTCACCCACAATTCCAACGACCTGGCCGAATCCTGCTCCTGCTTTATCAAGGGCCTCTTTGAGCGCGTCCATCTCTCTTTCCCGACCGACGAATGTCGTAAGTCCCTTGGCTTGGGCCGCCTCGATTCTGGTCTCGACTCCGCTGGCCTTTAGAAGCTCATGGGCTTCAACAGGCTCCTTTTTCCCTTTCACATCAACTTTTCCGAGAGACTCAAATTCGAAGAAATCCCGGGCCATTTTATGAGTATGATTGGACACCGAGATCGAGGCGGGCCTGGCCATGCTTTCCATCCTGGAAGCCAGATTCGTGGTATCTCCGACGGCTGTGTAATCCATCCTAAGGTCATCTCCGATGGAGCCGACGATTACCGGGCCTGAGTTAAGGCCTATCCTCATTTTGAACTCTGAGCCTGAATCACTTTTCACCTGAATGCCATAGTCTCCTACAGCTTTCTGCATGGACAGAGCTGCATAACAAGCTCTTTGGGCATGGTCCTCATGTGCCACAGGTGCCCCGAAGAGGGCCATGACGCCATCACCTGTAAATTGGTTGATGGTGCCCTCATACCTGTGGATCTCGTCCATCAGAATCTTGAAACACCCATCCATGATCTGATGGACCTCTTCAGGATCTAACTTCTCAGCCAATGAGGTGTAGTTAGCTACATCAGCAAAGAGGACCGTCACCAGCTTCCGCTCACCTTCAATTGAGCTTCGGGTCGTAAGGATCTTGTCGGCTAAGAATTTGGGCGTATAGGATTGAGGTTCGGAGTAGTCGATAGGGGAGGCTTCTTTAGGCTCCTTGAGACTATGGCCACAGTCTCCGCAAAAAAGGTCGTCCGAAAGGACTTCAGAACCACATTGAGGACAGGTTAATGAGAGTTTTGATCCACATTTTCGACAAAATTTCTTATTCTCAGGATTTTCTGTTTGGCAATTTGCGCATTGCATTTTTTATCTCGACCCTCTGCGACTTCCCCGAATGATGTGATGTGGTTTTCCATTTGAACCCAATCGTATTAGTCTAAGTATAATGATATTTTGTTTTTCCTCAACTCAACTAACAGATAGTCTACGCAACCTTTTTCTTGTTTGTCACCATAGTCAGCAACATGGGCCAAATTTCTATTTTATGGCTCTAATTGATTTTGGGGGAAGTTTTTTTTCATAATCTGCACGAGGTATAAAGACTGTGAGCTTTACGGACCCATCTAAATGAGGTGCTAATTCTTTTTCATAGTCTTTCCAATCCTTCGTCTCATACCATGCCTCCCAATCATTAACACTGGCCCAAGAAGAAATCACCAATACATCTCGATCATCATCAGCATTGACTACTGTCTCTCCGCCTACATATCCTCTCTGCCGCAATGCCTTTACCCTAATTTCATCGATTATCCGTAAAATGTCAGAAGTAATGGGGTTCTTAAATTTCCTTTCGATCATAATTCTCGTGCTCATAATGTCCTCCTATTTTAAAGATCCTGATCTTAAGTATTATTGCTCTATAGGCTTCTCCCCTCCGAACAATCGAGGCTCTGTTTGGTGCTATGTTGCACAATTTGAGTGGGTATTCTAAATGATGAACGCTGCGCAAAGTATTGATCTCCTTTGCCAGGATGCCCCGTCTGAGAGGGCGGGAAGGTACCACGGGGAGCTGAAATGATTAAATGGAATGCTAATCTTTTATCTGGAGAGACTATATTTTATAGTAATCATTAATAAAAACAATAGGGTGGATACAGTATTTTAGTTGAAAAAACACCCTATTTTAGGCTACCCCCAAAATGGAAGTAAATATCAATGCATACGGCCGGGTTTAACTACTTTTGTGTTGACGCTGGGGCTTCAATTTTACTATGGGAAAGACATAGCATGAAAACCACGGATTCAGTTTCCCAAAGCATTTTATCATGTGATTACCAGGCGAAATAGGGTTCGGAAGATGTCTCGAGATTTTCAAGACCATGAACGGTATTTAAGCTTTTTGATGGAGTCTCTCAAAAAAATTGGCAACCTGTGCTCATTTAGTTAAGCCTGCCTCCATGTCTTTCCCCTCTTGGGGTCGCAGAATGTTTTTCTGTTGACACGAGACCCCTTGTGTAGCAAAGTTAATGAGATATTGTGAAACATCCCTTTTTGACCAATCGGCATTGATTGTCAGATTCGAATATTAGCCCGCCTGTGGCGAGTTTATCCTCAAAATACTAAATGTTTTCCCGCGGTTAAAATTTTCGTCTTCCCGCCTATTGCAGGACCTTGTCCTTGAACACTGTAATAGCGGGAATCGTTTTGCAGGGATCTCACCTATTCGGTTGAAACGCAAATCTTAAACCGGCTTTTTTGAAGCCAACATGGTCATGAAAGGAGACTGTTTATGAGTGAAACTTACAAATTTGAGACATTATGCTTGCACGCCGGTCAGCAACCCGACCCGGTCACGACTGCCAGAGGTGTTCCTGTTTACCGGACCTCCTCTTATGTGTTCAACAACACTGAACATGCGGCGAATCTCTTTGCCCTTAAAGAACTTGGCAACATTTACACCCGAATCATGAACCCAACCCAGGATACCCTTGAACAACGCGTTGCCGAGCTTGAAGGTGGCGCCGCCGCATTGGCTCTCGCATCGGGAACTTCCGGCGTGTTTTATTCTATCATCAACATCTGTTCGACCGGAGACGAGATTATATCGGCCAGCAATCTTTACGGCGGCACCTACACAATGTTTGACTGCATTCTCCCACAGTTTGGGATCCAGGTGAAATTTGTGGATCACCATGATCCACAAAACTTTGAAAAGGCTATTACGGAAAAGACCCGTGGAATATTCATTGAAACGATTGGAAATCCCGTTCTGGACGTTATCGACATCGCTGCAGTCTCCGAGGTCGCACGGAAGCACAACCTTCCGCTGATTGTGGATGCGACTTTCACAACGTCTTATTTAATGAAAAGTATCGACTACGGAGCCGACATCGTGATCAACTCCCTCACCAAGTGGATGGGCGGCCACGGAACCGGTATAGGAGGTGTGGTAATCGACTCAGGAAAATTCAACTGGAAGGATCCTAAGTTTACCCTATACAACGAACCCGACCCCAGTTACCACGACATCCGCTATGCCCACGACCTGGGAGACCTTAATCCCGTCGCCTTTATTTTGAGAATGCGGCTCGTACCACTTCGCAATCTAGGGGCCTGTATCTCACCGGACAATGCCTGGATGTTTTTGCAGGGTCTGGAAACCCTCCCGCTGAGAATGGAGCGCCATTGCGAAAATGCGATGAAAGTGGCAAAGTTTCTGAAGACCCATTCAAAAGTCACC
>JAQYVK010000303.1 GCA_030145585.1 Desulfatiglandales bacterium
GGCAACCCTGTCAAAAACCTCCCGACAAGCTACAAAAAAACGACAGCGGGAGGAAGTTTGGGGTTCACGCTATCCAGGAAAACAAAGCTCAATTTAGGCTACGCCATTGAGGACACAGAAAGAAAGAACAGAGAGGTATCAGGTCAGAAGGATAACATCATTTCAGGATCGGTCGATACCAGCCCCTTCTCATGGCTGGATGTCAGAGCCTCCTTTGAAAGAAGAGATCGAGAAATAGATGACTATAACTATAGGGCGCCCCTCGAGGGTGGAGGAACCGACAGCCAGGAGCCTTTACTCAGGAAATATGATGAAGCAGACATGATAAGGGACAGGTTTCAATTCCAGACCACGTTATATCCCGCATCATCCCTCGCGGTGAACGGATCATTTATTTATGATGAAAGTGATTTCGAAAACTCAAAATATGGACTCCTTGGAGCCAGGTATTACAGTGGTTCCATCGACCTGGATTATGCTCTCCTGGATAGGGTGAATATTCATGCCTTTTACATGCGCGAAAATTACGAATATATGCAAATGGCCCGCGGAACGGTGGGGGCTGTCACGGCCGATTGGCTTTCCGGAGGCCAAGATGTGATAGACACCTTTGGAGGGTCCATTAATGCGTCATTGATAGAAGAGAAATTGGATTTTGACGTTTCATACACCTATTCCCGTGTCGATGGGAATATCGATTTTTACACCCCTGCTGCTTCGACCGCCAACTTTCCAGTAGTGGATGAGTCGGATTTCCAAATGCTAAAAGCTGACCTGAAGTACAATTTCCGGAAAGGGCTTTCCGTGACCTTGGGGTATCTCTGGGAGAAATTTGATTTTGATGATTTCCAAAATCAGGGGTTTACGAATGTTCCCACAGACCTTTCAGACCTTTATCAAGGGGCGTTATTGATGGGAAATCTTGATAAAAGTTACGATGCCAATGTTATATACTTAAAACTCTCCTACCGATTTTAAAATCAAGAAAAAGGATGCACCGCTATGCAGTGCGGGAAAGAGGGTTTATTTTTTTTCTCGCCCGCTTCGCTCGAGCACACAGAGAACACGGAGAAAATAATTGTTTTTGTTCTGATTCGTTGATCCCGCTTAAAGGCGGGACAGGTATCCCGAATCAGAACAACCATCAGTCCCTTACGGGACATATGATTTAATCCAGATCCTATTGAATTGTTGAAATGATATGGAGTCCCCGCGCAAGCGGGATGGCAAGTTGATCTGAATTCCCGTCTCAGGAATTCAGATCAAGTATACTCTGTGACCCCTGCTTGCCTCGCCATAGCCGGCCCACCGGTGGTGGGCAAGCGACGGCGGGTGTTCTCTGCCTGCCCTGTGAAATGCGGAGCCTATTTCACCGGGGTGAGAGATAAAAAGATCTTTTTAGGGGCGGATTGCTAAGCGCCCAACCGAGGGGTCGATGGGGTGGGATCGAGGTCTTGAAGCCATCTAAAAAATAGAAAAATGGTTCAAGGTCAACAAGGGGTGAACGGTAAGCTGTAAGCTGTGGGAAGTTAACGGTTTACTGTTCACCGTTTACCGTTTACTAATCTATGACCTTTATCATAAAATCTTTGATAACCTTTTTCTCCTTCATGGACTGGGCATGTTTAATGGCTTCTTCTTTTGATTTGAACTCATCTACAAAAATGCGGTGCCATGTCTCTCCTTTGATGGTTGCCTCTTTATAAGAGGCGTCGTATCCCAGATCAATCAGCTCCGCAATACGCTTGACGGCCGCGTCCAGGTTCTTGTAGCTGGCCACCTGTATCGAGTAGACTTTTCCAGCCGGTTCCGCTTTTTGGGGTTCCGGAGGAGGGGTGGCCTTTGGCTCTTCAATCTTTTTTACCTCAGTTGTGGCGGGGGGCGGAGCGGGGGAATCGGATGGCTGGAGAGGTGCAGACGACTCTGTGAGTGCCGGGTCCTGTGCCATGGTAGGTGCTTCAGTCTGGACGGCCTCCTCTCCCATGGCGTTTCCCTCGGCCTGACCGGAGGCAGGCTCCTCTGTCTCCGGTTTTTTTAAGGCGGGGAAGAAGTCTTTGAGGTCGGGTTCTTCAGACCTGGTCATGCCTGGTCTTTCAATAGGCCGGGATGTGCTGGCAATCTCCATCTGCAGCTTTCTCAAGTTCGTTCCAGCGCGCTCTGTTAGGGCCTGGTCTTCAGGCGAGACCTTTTTGCCTTGGGTGGTGTTCAAGTCAAGGACCTTTTGATACATTGAAATGGCCTGTTGCTGTCGCCCTGTATTCTCATAGACGAGGCCCATATTGAAAAGGGCGTAGGGGTTATCCGGGTTCCGGGCCAGGGCTTCTCCAAGGTACCTCTCTGCACCCAGGTAGTCTTGCACTAGAATGGCTTCAGAGCCTTGATTCGTCAGTTTCATGTCCTTCCCCCCACACCCCAGGAGCAAGGCGAACATTATTGTGGTGATAATCAACCATCGACCTTTTTCCAATGGCTATTCCCCCTTTCGGTTCATTTTACTATTAAGAGCACTAAACATTAGACAGGATTACAGGCAAAAAGCATCATCTCTTTTCTAAGAAACGGCGTTTGAGACTAGGATATGTCTGTGAAAGATTAGGCTTTTGTTTTTACCCGGTCCTTTCTCGCGCTGAAAGCACGATTGCGTTTTCGTGGCTTCATCCGGAAGCCGCGAAAGAAATAAATCCTGCTTGCCTCGCCATAGCTGTGGCTTTAGCGACGGCGGGTCAATCCTGTTAATCCTGTCAGAAAATATTATTGATCTATATCTTGATAATTATGACCCTATTAGTAAGATCGAAAGTTCGATACATTTTTTAGGAATGAGTCTAAAGGAATAACTCTTACTAAATATATATCATTAGACTTAAGGATATCATAGAAAGTGTCATTTACAAAGGGAAAAAGTAACTTATGGACCACCCCTGTAAATCTTTCAAACTCAAGTAAAGATTCCAGATCATAAGGAGGGCGTAAGGGGGGTGGCAATAGCATAGAGCAGAGAGCAAAGAGCAAAGGGATATTCCAATCCACGCCCCCGCATGAAGGGTGACTCTTTTTTTCTCACATCATGGGCGAACTTAGATCTGGTAATAGGAGGAGAGAAATTGTTACCCTCTTTATTGCCCCCTTTTAAGGGTATTAATCCGGGACTGGTCAATATTTACGCCTTCAATGCGGTTTGAAGAAACGGCGCTTTCAATTAAGGCATGCTCGCGCAGAATCTTGAGTTTCTGGGACGATTGATGAGTGTACAATTCCTGCTTGCCCTGCGCTTTACTCAAATCGGCCAGATACCAACTGGTAATGGTGGGGATTGTGGATGGCTCCGCAGAAAATTGTCGCAATGTCATCATAATAGTTTCTTTCTGTCGCTTCTTTTCAACTTTTCACCAATGTCCCGTATTTTTCGTCGATAGATTCCGCGAAACAGTTGATAGATTTTCGAAAGATTCGATGTCCCAGCGAACAAGGTCCGGATCGATAGATTCCGCATTTTCGTCGATAGATTTTCGATAGATTCATTTTCCGTCGGTATTGATCTCGTAACGTGTTGCGCGCCCTTTTCCACGCTGGACGAGCAAGTCTCGTTCCACAAGATCGGAAAGGTCCCTATACGCAGTGTTGTATGTAACCCCGAAGGTGTCCCGACACCATCCGCTGGTCACTTTTCCTTCCTGCTGCACCTGAACCATTATTCGTTTCTGGCGTTCATTTAATTGTGCTTCAATCGACGGCGCCACAAGCACTTTTGCGTCAACAGGCGTTCGCAATCGATCAAAATTGCCGTCGGGCCCCGGTAGGATGACTTTGAAGTAACCGTCCCGTTGATCCAGTTTGTGATCATCCAAACCATGGTCGCGCATCGCGGCGCGCATCCGCTCGAAACCCGTGCCACGCTGCTCCATGAGATCAAGAGCGGCCATGCACTCGGCAATGACCGGATTACGTCGGCAGGATTCATAACGGCCGCTTTTCAGCTTGGCCAAGGTCAACGGTTTGGGGGGATAGCCGGGACTTGAAATGACGAGTCTGTCTCTGAAAACTTCCAGCCGGATCTTACGGGCCATGTCTTCGTAATCGCGATGAGCGAAGGCATTCACCAATGCCTCCCGTACGGATTTCCTCGGATATTCATGCAACTCTACGTTGTTAATCCCCACGACGCGCGTTGGATGCGCCGTATGGTCATGCACGAAAGTGAGAAGGTCTTCGATGAGCCTGGGAATCGGACCACTGTATTTTCTTTGTGCAAAGGGCTTCGAGGTGACTTTAATGTCCCGGTAAGCGTCGGCCAGCACCTGGCATTGCGGGAACCTCATCGCGGGGTCATGACCGAGGAATACCACACCACCCGCCGTCGGATATAAATCCCCGGACTCCCCATTTCGCCAGACCAGCCCCCGCACCCTGAAGATAGGAGCCAGCTTGGTGATAGGCAGTGATTTCGCGGATGCTCCACGCAAACACGCAAAGAGGGAACGGCTTGCTTCGATATCCAGATCACGAAGCGTCACTTCATCCTGCTGAAGGGCCTCGAACAAAGAAGCTGCTTCGATCGTCTCTTGCCCGCTTTCAGCAACCCCCGCCGTGGGAACGATATCCCGTTCCTCTTTGAGCACCTGCGCCAGCCATGCAGATACTTCCTTTTTCAGATCAATACGGTCTACGAAGCGCTTGTAAGTGAACTTGTTCGCTTTGATCTGATCGATGAAAGCTCGGGTCCTGGGCTCCCGTCCAGCGTCATGTCGTCCTTTGATCATGGCAAGGGATGGCATGTCCTTTTTACGCGCCAGGTTATACTCATGATGCGTGGCGGAACACTTTCCCTCCAGCGGTCCATATTCCCGATCAAGCAGGAGGACGTAAATCTGGCACTTATCGAGTTCATTCAAGTATGGTTTTTCCGTTGGCCGCGATGGAGGTGGCAACTTTTCAAACAGGACTGGCTCGAAATATTCTTTCAGAAACGGATCAGTCGTGATCAGCGCAAAGAGCGCCAGTCGCTCAGGTTCCAATTCTTTCTGGGCCGAACTGACGAAGACCCTGTATTATTTTTCCGCCATAAAGATATTCCTTAGGATCCAATCAGGGACATCCGTCGTTTTCCCCTACTGCATGGCCTCGGCAGAATTTCCCCAGTATACAATGTCACAGATGGATTGGCGGCCCGCTCTTGCCCTGCTGCTATTCCTCAACAATCCGCCGGCCGATCTCCCAGTAAGCCATAACCATGGAAAAACTCACCGCACAGCACGAAGCCTGCCGCGCCTATTCCAGTACGGCCTTGATGTTCTGGTAAAAGTCCTGACTTTATCAGCTTTTGCAAGGCCGGTTTCTTGCCTGCTCTGTTCTGTTGTTTGTTCTTCTCAATGAATTACAGTTCCCCACGAAATGCCTATTGCACCCGTGATTTGGCTCTTGAGTTCATGAAACCATTTTCATGAATCATTTCCCACTGGAAAAATCCCTGACAAAATCCTCCAGAACTTCCGCCTCGTCTAACTACGAAAACGTCAATATTTCACGGGCATCCTCCATTTTTTCAAAGAGGGTCCGGTGACTATCCAACGTAACGGTCATCCGGAGAGCCCCATTTAAGTATTCCCTACACTTGTGGGTGTATGGGTTTCCCACTAAATTTTTGGTGAATTAAACTAAATTTATGTGAATTTGTCAAGGGATTAAGCCTACGCGTATGGGCGTAAAGAGCAGAGAGCATAAAGGGTTGCAAAGGTCTGTGTTTTTTGGGGAAACAACGAAGGCGTTGGATACGAAGGGGGCCATTCCTGCAATCAACGTTTTGAATTGTTCTTTATTAGAGATTTTTTGGGTGTTCCGCCAAAGGCAAATGCAGAAATGATTACACTGGTGTCTATTATAACCTTATCTTTTCTTTTCGTACGCCTTTCTCCTTACTGTTTTCACGGCATTTTCAATATCACGAACGGTTAATTTCGACCCTTTGAAGGCCTGAGCGGCCACTTTTAAAGCTGCGTCAAGCCTGTCCCTTGGGGTTAGGACCGCCAGAATATAATCACCAGGGTCAATCTTTTCGGGTGAACCTCTCATTAAATCACCTCATTTTCACGGTTTTATCATTCCACAACAGAACATCCGTTTTGGAGCTTCCTCTATTTTCGGCAAACCATCTAAATTGAACTAAATCTATCAAATAGATACAGGATAGCCAAGGTCCCAATTCCAGGGGGATGACCGGACGAGTTATTCTCTAATCCGTTTAAAAATCCTAATACGAATGCACCGGATTTCCGTTCCGGCTAAAGTTATTTGGGGGGTTTTTTCTTCGATCGTTTCCGCTTCTGGTAAATGCGGACCGCTTTGTTATGCTCTGCCAGGGTCTTTGAAAAATAGTGGGTCCCGTCATTCTTTGATACGAAGTATAGATAGTCGGTCTGGGCAGGATAGAGGACGGCCGTGATGGATGCCAGACCCGGGTTGGCGATAGGTCCTGCGGGAAGGCCGCGAAGGAGGTAGGTGTTATATGGGGAGGGGCGGGTTAGGTCCTTTCTCTTTATATTTCCACTGAAGTTTTCTATGCCATAGATTACCGTGGGATCGCTTTCAAGACGCATCTTCTTTTCTATCCGGTTCAAAAAAACGCTTGCAATAATAGGTCTCTCTTCGGCCCGGCCGGTCTCTTTTTCGACAATGGAAGCAAGGATGACCACGTCTTCCATCTTCACGCCGGTCTCCTCCGCCCGGTTTCCCAGGGGATCGACCACTTGGTGGAACCGCCTGATCATGGTGTCGATGATCGATCGTGCGGAGAGACCTCGACCGAACTGGTAAGTATCCGGGTAGAGATAACCCTCCAACCCCTTCCCGGGAATGCCGTAATCCTCAGCAGTTTTGGGGTCTTTTGCGAGAGAGATAAATTCATTGCTGTCCACGAGTTCCTTTTTACCCAACAAGACGCCGATCTGTTCTATTGTAAATCCTTCAGGGATGGTCACCGGATGGCTCACGATAGCCCCCATTCTTAGGGTGGAGAGGATCTTCACCGGCGGCATACCGGCATTTAGATGATATTCCCCAGCTTTGATATCTTTTCCATATCCCATGAGCCTCGCCCATATTAAGATAAAGCGATCGTTCCTAATCAGGGCATTTCTTTCGAGTTCAACCGCAACCTCTTTTAGGGTGGCCCCTTCCCGCACTACAAAGACCTGCTGCTCTGCCCCCTTTTCGGCAGGGCTCACGAGATAATAGCCAAGGCCGACGACAAGAAAAATGCCGAGAAGAAAGAAAAGACCCAGGAGGGAAATGATAGCTCTAATTGATGTTTTCATCCGACTAGTTACCATAAAAGAAGATAACAATAGTTTATCCTGACTTAACCCTAGAGTCAATCATGAAGGGTGAACGGTAAGCAGATTGCGCAAAGAGCATCCGCCGTCGCCTTAAGGCTATGGCAGGACAAGTAGCGCATAGTGCAGAGCGAAAAACTAAAAAAGAACAAAGCTATTTGGACGCAGATTTCAGGATGACGCGGATTACAAATATGAACCACTCATCTACTCTAATCGACACTGATATAAGAAGATATTCATCCGCCGTTGTGTGAAAAATTTTGGGAGTTAGGGAGTCAGTAGGATTGTTTAACATATAGGGAGAAGGCCTTTGAAGACATAATGAACGAGTTCATTATTCTTTTAAGGCCTATTCCGCCGCAACGAGGGCTTGCCCGCCGTCTCTGTGGAGGGAATGTTATACAATCCTTCTGCCAACTCTTTGACTCTTCGACATACTTCCGCCGTCGTTTGACAACTATGGCGGGACAGGCAGGATAAATGAACAGATATGCGGAAAGCGCTAAGCGCGGAGCGCAGAGCGAAGAGGCTCCCGGTAAACGGTCCTTCGACCATTTTTAGTTCTTAGTGTGTATCAGTGTAGATTAGTGGTTTAGGGTTTTTTACCTTACTGAATGGCGAGGAGTAGCTCCTGAGGTTGGTTTCTGCGCTCTATTTCGATAGAGATCTACCCAAAAGCGCTTTGAGCAAAAATGGGTAAAGGTATTTGGGGGATTTTTACAAATGGGATTTCAGAAGGTTGTAGACAGTTTTCCTTGACAGGCCTAATTTTACGGCTATCTCTTCTCTCTTATATCCTCGTGCAATGAGCTGCTCTATAATGTATTTTTTGGCCTTTCTACCTTCGGGTTGATTTGGAAACGGTTCCTTTCTCATTTGAGCAATCATTCTATCCAACTCTTTAGACCCCAATAAATTGAGACCTGAGGCAATGGAGATTTGCCTCTTTTTCTCAACTTTACCAAAGATTGATGGGAACTTCGCGTTGAGGCTTGATTGAAAACGTTCAATGGCATCTTCGTGCTCAAGGACATGGTCGGCCTTTAGCTTACTGCTTCGTCTGAGAAAATGCCTGTATTGTTTTTTACTCTCTAATTTTGCCTCTGATATTAGGCCCAAAATGAAATGGGCCTTTACAAATGATTCCCGGGTATTGGTCTCACAATAGAGTGCGCAGGATGACCAGCGATATTTCACGGGATCGGTTGCCAACTCAGCCCTAATGGGGTTAAGGTGAATGTAGAGAGAAGTGGCGAGGAGATAATTTTCATCCAAACAAACCGCCTGCCTGTAAGGCCCCCCAAACAGATGCCCTTTCCGTCCATATTTCTGATTAAACTTCATCGCGTACCTTGAAAACAAATTACGCATCACATCATAGAGATTTTTCTGTTCAGGGCTCAGCAATATGTGTAGGTGGTTGGGCATGAGGCAAAAGGCATAAACTTTGAGGGAATAACGATGGGACATTTCCTTCAGGAGCCAAAGCATGAAAAGGTAGTCGCTCTCTTCCAGAAACAAGGGTCCTTTTCCAGCCGCCCTTTGGGTGATGTGATATATAAGGTTCGGGACTCGCAATTTTTTCGTTGCCCGAAAGTATCGTTTAATCTTGCCATCCCTGATCAGGTCAACAGGATCCATGGTCTTGACCCATAGCCTCGATAAAGCGCATCTTACCCAAAAGTGCTTTGAGCCGAAATGGGTAAAGGTTTGTGATGAAAAGTTGTCCGGGGGATATTGATGACTGGGAAATTACTATGGCAATACTTGTGCCAAAACACATTTTCAACAAGAGGTCTCCTTCAACATCAGAAAAGAGACTGACAGTTTGAAAGGATGTTCTTTATAATTAGTGCTTGACCGAAAACCCCGTTCTTTCGGTAAAAATTTCGAAATCCGAAGCACGAAACCCGAAACAATGACCGAAATACGAATGTCCCAATGACAAAAACATCGTGTTTCCAGCGTGTTAGTTTGAGGCATTTTGTCATTTGATATTCGAATTTGTTTCGAATTTCGGATTTCGATATTCGGATTTAGCCTGAACACGACTTTTCGTTCAGGCACTAATTAGCTCTTTTTATAGATGTTAATATCAGTTGATGCAGCAAAGCCAGGTGTTTGGCCTTCTCCGATGAAACCATTTCCGGAAGGAGGTCTTGAGGAGGAGATCAAGGCTTTTGCACTGAAAATCAGGCAACCATGCACAACTCCACGTGCAGTCTCTCTTTTTATTACTCAAAAGTGCTTTGAGCCGATATGGGTAAGATATGGGAGATATGCTGTGTGGGTTTGCATTGGGATTAACGGATGGGTTATTCTTTCCGAGAGATCATTTTGCGCCACAAGTGGCGGGCGGGCGAAAGAGGGAAAACACCCGCCGTCGCTAAAGCTTCCTCCTTCGCCTTCCCGCCTAGAAGCGGGCCGGCTTCGGCGGACAAGATGGCGGGCAGGCGAAAGGCCGAAATAACGAAATCTTTTAGACCCCAGTGAAATAAGCTTCGCCCCAGATGAATACGCTTCGCATTCAGCAGGGCAAGCATTTCACGGGGCAGGCACGATTAACTGGATAGTGTGGATGAAAGAAAAGATCACTTCAAAACCTTATGTGGGATCCCTGTGGGGATAAAATAAGCGAGCTTATTTTCCTCCTAAAGGAACCCCACAAGGATCCCGATGCATTTGCACCGGGACCACCCGCATTCGCGAAGGGTTTTGAGCGATCAGGAAGGTCTTACTTCTCTTTGACTTTTTGACCTTTTGACTTGGGTCCTTACTGAATGGCGAGGAGTAACTCCTGAGGTTGGTTTCTGCGCTCTATTTCAATAGAGATCTCGCCTCCCTGTTTGAGAGTCCGGAAAAGCAAATCGGCCTCGGCCGGGCTTGTTATGGGGGTACCGTTTACACCCATGATCACGTCCCGGTTCCGTAGACCCATTCTCCAGAGAATCCCACCCCTTCGGACCTTTCTAAGGAGAAATCCGATCGGATCATTTGCTTCCGTAATAGGATGCAGTTGCAGCCTCTGCTTGAAAGCGTCCATGTCTGCAAAATAAGGCTCGACCTCTTTGAGGTTCAGGCGCGTGGGCATCAAGGTCTTTTCAGAAGGCAGGGTGTTTACAGAGGGGCGAGAAGTAGCCGCTTGATAACGGACCGGCGGACTGGCTGAAGGTTGCCCGTGGAGCATGGTGAGCCTTTCTTCCCCTTTGCCGGCGTCGATGATCACCTGGTTGCGAAGGATCCTCTTGACCAAGGCCTTTCCTACACGATCGCCTTCGCGGCGGAGATACTGTTTTTTGCTGGTTCGGATCTCTATGATGGCCAGGCTGTGGTCGGGGTTATCTGCCACCACCGTCCCAACAAGCCTGAGACCAACGCCCTGTGTGGCCATGGGGACCACATTGACCGGAGCGTCTTCAATCGCCATAGGTGGGACAGGTTCAGGCTTTGTTATAGCACTGGAGAGACTCACCATACCAGGTACTCCGAAACAAAGTATCAGGGTAAGTAGGAACAAATTGTAACAATGTCTTTTCTTCATGATCTTTCCTTCTGTTTAAATCCCCCTCTTTCCTTCGGGCTCGAACATGGTCGGATCAGCCATCGGAAGCAGCCTAAAAGCCGCTGGCATGAATCGCGATCACCTTGCGATTCGTGACGTCATATTGCACCTGGATGCTGTCGCGGACCTTCAGCTCGTTGTATCGGGCCGGTTTACCGTTGCGGGTAATCTCTGCACCTGTCTTCACGCTGAACCGCTGTGCTTTGCCATCGGGCAGCCTGATCAGGAAGTCGCCATGACCTTCTTTGAGTGCCAACACCCCTTCGATCATTGCGTAATTTTTGTTTTTCTGTTCGTTACTTTTTCCCGCCGATGCATCGGCGAAGGCCGACCCGGCAAAAATGGCACTCAGGACGACAGCCATCAGGACGAAAGTATTCTTGCGATTGAATTTCATAATCTACCTCGATTTTATATTCGGCGGTAGCCGCCTCCTTGGCAGCGACCACGTACGTCTAATGATTTGGTTTACC
>JAQYVK010000304.1 GCA_030145585.1 Desulfatiglandales bacterium
GCAGACATTAATACTCACGTTCATCGCCTTTTGTCTGCTCTTTTTATACCTGATCATGTCCAGAATCCGATTAGAGAAGACTAGGGTGAACGTGGAGAAGGTTAAAGATTTGTTGCAGGATAAATATCATTTCGAATAGAAATTAGGAGGAAACACTTATGGAAGGGACCTTATATCTTTTTTCAGCCTTCAGCGTCACATGGATTGCGCTATTTATCTACATTCACACCATGTTGAGAAAACAAAAATCCCTGGAGAGCCAAGTAGAAAAAATAACAGCGTTTTTAGAGAAAGACAAGACAACATAAGACGGAAATTCACGCTTTCGCTATTTTTTCCTGAAAAAAAGGATACATTTCTTGATCAGAGAAAGAGGTAAGATAATCATGTCTTCATGGAAAAATCTCAAAAACGTCCTCGGCCTGACGGCCCTCGATTACCCGGTCCCCTCCCACGCCAATACCTTTTGGTACTCGCTCGGGGGGATGACCTTATTCTCCTTTGTGGTGACATTAATCACAGGCGCAGTCTTAACCCAGTTTTACAATCCAGCCCCGGCAGTTGCACACGCCAGTGTCCGCTATATTTCTATGACACCAGGTCTTGGATTGATTCGGGCGCTGCATCATTGGAGCGCCAATCTCGGTTTTATCTTGCTGATTGCCCACATGCTTAGGGTGATGTTTACGGGCGCTTACCGAACGCCCCGAATTGTCACGTACCTGGTGGGAGTGGTCTTGTTGTTTATCGCATTTCAGGTTTTTTTTACCGGCACAGTCCTAAAATGGGATCAAGAGGGCTATGAAGCGCTGGCTCATTTCGTGGCCGCCAACAAGCTGTTAGGCCCCCTTGGTGCAATATTTCAGGAGGATTTCACCCTTTCAACGTCTATGTTGGCACGGATCTTCGGTTTGCACGTGGCTATTCTCCCTGCCCTTCTGATAATCCTGATCGTTCTCCATGTTTTCTACGTCAAACACTTCGGTGTCGCCCCGAAACCCTACCAGAACGACGCCGACTACCAGACCAGCCTGGGAAGCGGCGCCACTTTTACCAAACATTTGTGGAGGCTTTCGATTTATAGCCTGATTATATTGATTATTCTTATCGGTTTGGCCTATTTGTTCCCTCCCGGCTTGCTGGAAGTACCCAAACCCGGTGTTGAAATGACCAAGCCGCCCTGGCTGTTCTGGATCTTCTATCCTATCGAGTCTGCCCTCGGAATTGTCGGGATTCTCTTGGGTAGTGTGGTGGTGTTCATTGGCCTCATCTTCATTCCGATTTTGGGACTGATTATTGGGGAAGAAAGGACACTATTCCGTGTGGTCAATGTCATTGTCGTTGTTGGTTTTATCGCGTGGTTGGCCATGCTGATTATCACCTATTTTTCACCCACGATGCAACACCTATAATAAAATAACGGAGGTAAAACGATGTACAATAATAAAATGACTCGGTTGATATTGTTCTCACTCTTGGCAGTTTTGCTAACCATTTCGCTGACAAACGTTGTATGGGCGCACGGAGAGGGAACAACTATCGTCCCAGCTTCTCTCACTGTCAAAGCCGGCTCAGAGCTTCAAGTGACAGTCAACGGCCTTGTCGGCACCAAAACCGCCACTTTCCGGCTCACGGGAATGTTTGGGAAGTATGACCTTGGTGAATACCCGATAAGCGGTGACGATTTCACGCAATTGCTTCGGATTCCGGCTGACGCACAGCCCGGCAGCTATCGGCTGACCGTTGAGGGAGGCGGGAAAAGTGCTAAAGTGGTGATTACCGTAAACTGAAGCATCTGGAAATGTCGATCCTGTGCTTTGCCTCATTGGTGTAACGACTTTTAAGAATTTGTGAGATTTATGGAACCTAAAATATTCTTTCGAAGATTAGCCTTTATCATTGCTGGCCTAATATGCATCGCCTTCGTATGGCTGTTAGGGTGGAGTCTGGTGAATAAAGAACCCATAACCGGCCTTAGCGGCATCACTATGGTAAATCGTCCGGCCCCTAACTTCACCCTGACAACCTTTAAAGGCAACAAGATTTCCCTGGAAGATTTGAGAGGCAAGCCGGTAGTCTTAAACTTCTGGGCATCATGGTGTCCACCCTGCAGGATTGAAGCGCCGCTTTTAGAGAGAACTTGGCGAGCCTATAAGGATCGTGATGTCTTCTTTATCGGAGTAGATATCCAGGATAAATTGGAAGATGCTTTGGCCTATATCCGAGAATTCGATGTCACCTATCCCAATGGACCCGACCCGACCGGAGAGATCAGCATCAATTATGGGGTTTCCGGCCTTCCGGTTACTTTCTTTGTCTCCAGAACGGGAGAAATCGTTCGCCGCTGGGTCGGAGCCATAGAGAGAAGCGTGCTTATTAGTTCAATCGAAGAGATCATGAAATGAATGAGCTGCAGATTTTACTCGCAAACTGGATGAACGCTTTGGCCATATTGCTCCCCTTTGGGTATTCTTTCGGGGCGGGCATGGTGTCAACTGTTAACCCGTGCGGTTTTTCACTCTTGCCCGCGTATCTATCTCTCTATCTGGGTGGCCGGGATGACGGCACGGCTTCCAGCCACCCCTTACTCAGAGGTGGCAAAGCGCTGATTATTGGAACAGCGGTGACCCTAGGATTCACGGTCCTTTTTTCCTTTGTCGGAGTGATCATTTGGGCAGGGGGATATATTCTTATGCGGTATCTACCGTGGCTCGGTTTGTTTGTCGGGGCCGTCCTGGCTTGCCTGGGCCTGTATTTGATAGCCGGAAAGTCGGTATATACCTCGCTTCCTCCCCGCCTTGCTAGCCTGTTGGGCAATCCCAAATCTCAAGGGTTTAACACCTACTTTCTTTTTGGTATCGGGTATGGGATGGCCTCTTTGGGTTGCACTCTCCCCATATTTCTGGTGGTGGTGGGAAGCGCTATTAAGTCTCAAGGCTTAACAGGCGGGCTTCTCCAATTCATCAGCTATGCATTGGGGATGGGAGCAGTGCTGACAGTATTGGCCTTGAGTTTCGCGCTCTTCAAGGGAGGGCTTTCCACTTACCTGAGCCGCGCTTTGCCATACATGGGAAGGGTTGCTGGAGCCCTGTTGCTGGTATCCGGATCCTACCAGGTGCACTATTGGTTGACAAAAGGAGGCTTGCTCGCAAAATGGACATGAGGGGAATTTGGAAGTCGGAGGAGGTGACTGTAGAAGCTCAATTTCTTACAGTCACCAGAATTCGGAATTAATGGAAAAGGAAGATTTTTAGAGGTGTTTTAGCTATGAAGCACAAAATTAT
>JAQYVK010000305.1 GCA_030145585.1 Desulfatiglandales bacterium
ACTGCGTCGGCAACCCCCTCATGGACTGACATGTCCCTTGAATAGCAAAGACACTCGACCCGATCCCTGAAAAGATTGTCAGAACCAACAATTTCAGCTATTTCATCAATGATATCCATAGATTATGCTCCGAGTCCGTGGGCAATTTTGATAATTTTGGGGGGATTTTTTTCTGATTTTGATTGCCCCGAGACCTTTATAATAATGATTCCAAGGGGCCATTGTCAAGGCGGATGGCGCATCCGCCGTCGCCGGAAGGCTATGGCGGACAGGTAGTGCAAAGCGCAGAGCGCATAGCGTTTAAATTGGTTTGATTGGTGGATTCGTTTGAACCAATTGAACTAATAGGACTAATGAAACTAATAAAACCATTACCTGTTATGTTTTTTCGCTCCCTGTCCGCCTTAGCTGGCCCACAGCTAGTGGGCTTGCGACGGCGGATGCGCTTTGCCTTAAACTTCTTTTTCCAACGGAAAAAGAAGTTTAAAAGCCGTTCCCCCTGATTGCGCACACTGTTCTTTGTTCTGAACGTGATCGCAATTTGCAATGACTCCGGGGCAGAGGTCATCTTCTTGTGGAATATATCGACATCGAGAACTCCTGCACTCCACTTGAAAATGGTAAGTTTCACTAAATATCTTCAATCTTAACAGATCCAAACCTTTTCCCCCGGCACCAAAATCAAATGGGTTCTTTGTGGAATAAAGGACAGTCTCCTTTGAGTGATAAAATCCACCGAAAATTTGCTTTTGGCTCTCTTCGGTAATGCCCACACCGGTATCCTTAATCTCAAGTTCAATACGACCCGGTTGATGCGAAAGAGAAATCAGGACTTCCCCGCCGTCCGGGGTGTTTTCGATGGCATTTTTTAGTAGGCTCATGAGCGCCTTCTCAAGGACATCAGGGTCGATCAGGACAAGAGGATCGATGTCCATTTTTGTTGAGAGACCCAAAGCCCGATGGGTTGAAAACTGCCTGGCGGAATCCACGACACGATCGACAAGTTTGGCTATCTTGACGTCCTGGACATGTGATTTTTTAGTTTTAAAAAATTCTTCAAACTGAGATCTGAAGTAGTGAAGTGTCTCTTTGTGAGGGGTGTCCTCCTCTTCCAAGAGTTCGATGAAATCCAAGGTCTGTTGCAACCAAACAGATAATTGGTGGCTTTCTTTAAATTCTCTATGTCTGACGATGTCCTCAACCTCCATTTGAACATCCTGGAGCCTTTTTAAATTTCTTCTAATCCTTTCGAGAGTTTTTTCAGAAGTTTCCGGGTGAGATGCTACCCTTTTCAATGAGGTCAGAATGATGGACAGCGGGGTTCTAAGCTCATGAGAAAGGTGATCTATAACCCTCCGACGTGCACGATCAAGCGCCTTGAACTCGGTAATGTCCTTGAAGACAACCACAATTCCCGCCTTCTGGGTATGTGGTGATTCCGCGCTCAGAAAAGAGGTGGTTACCGCCAAATCAAGACACTGTCCATCACTTCGCATAAACGGCACTTCTCGATAGAGCCTGGCTTCCCTGTTTTGAATACCGTCTAATAGGAGGTCGTTGAATGCATCATTTCCCGGTTCATCTAAGAAAAGCTCCACATACGTCCTGTCCTCAGTTTCTTTTATTTCGATGCCCAACAATTTGGAAGCAGCCGGATTCATGTGGGTTATGTGACCATGAAAATTGAGCACGATGAGCCCATCACTCATGCTTTCAATAATGGCCGATGAGATATTTTCTTTCATTATCAAGATCCTCAATTGAGAGAAGGAATCGAAGCCCGCCACAAAAACGGCGGGTGAAGGTTCGAGGCCCGCCACACGGAAGGCGGGCAAATTCATGGGTTCAAGTGACTTATACCCGCCCACCCGCCTCACAGAAGGCGGTGAAAAGACATGGCGGGCAAATATCGAAAGGCGTGACGATATGCCTCACATCTGCAGCAAGTGTAATACCTGAATCTTGCACCAAGTATCGTAGCGAGGCGACGAAAGCCGTGTGTTTAAAGCGAAGTTGGAGTGATTTTGACCCGCAGGCATATTACCTATATGGTGAGGATCAAAATCTTGAAACGAGCTTTAAAGGCACGGCGCTTCAAGCCGTAGCAGATAGTTGGTGCAAGATTCAGGTAATAGGCGGGATAGCTTCTATTCGATGGGTTTGGCCTCATCGATGAGCATGATAGGGATATCATCCTTGATCTCATATAAAAGTTTGCATTTATCGCAAATAAGCCCATCCTGGGAATCGTTCAAATAAATATCTCCTTTGCATTTTGGACAGGCCAGGATGTCCAATAACTCTTTACTAATTGCCATGCTTTCCCTCCTAATGAATAAGATCGGTATGGACAAAAATGTTGGTTCAAGAAAGGATTAGATGTATTTATGAAATAAAATCGTCCTTTTGTCAAGAAGCGGAAAAACGAAAATAATTTGACAGGATTTACAGGATTTACGTGATTTATTAGCCGGAGTTGTTAGGATTGTTTAACATTCCCGCGTGGCGGGAGTTCAATCCAGCATGGCAGGATTGAACATGGTA
Source organism: Desulfatiglandales bacterium (assembly GCA_030145585.1). GTDB lineage: Bacteria > Desulfobacterota > DSM-4660 > Desulfatiglandales > HGW-15 > JAQYVK01. The sequence continues at coordinate 2,545 of JAQYVK010000305.1, forward strand.
GAGAACCTTAGAAAAATAATGAACCCGTTCATTATTTTCTCAAAGGCTCTCTACCTATATGTTAAACAATCCTTTATAAACGTTTCTTATTAGTGTCGATTAGTGAAGATTAGTGGTTGATTGTATCCTGGTAATCTGCGTCCAAAAATTTCTTTCTTTTCGCCTGCCAGCCTTAGCTTCAGCGACGGCGGGTGCTTTCGTGATAAGGTTTTCGCTCTGCGCCATGCGCTCTGCGCTTCGCGCGTTCACCGTTTACCATTTACGCTTAATTAAGATTAAATATTGGGGGAGGGGAACATGAAGAAACTCACAATGGCGCAATGGGAAGACAAATACATCAAAGGAAACGTGGAGAGGCTCGATCAGAAGTACACCATGTTTAATAGAGCAGGTTGGGATCCCAAGATACACGGGGCTGTTGAAAGCTGGGCCATTAATGGGACGGTAAGAGACGAACCGGGCAACTATCTGGAGGACTGGGCGCTCCATTTTGCGAGTCGACGCGGGACCATGATGGGCATGTTTAATACCTCAAAGCCTAATCCGGATAGAAATAGTCGCGCTTTTATGGAGGCCATGAAGGCCGTATCGGCCAAGAATCCGGGCGGGAGCCGAATGCCATCCGGTCCTCCTGAGGGAGCAAAGCTTCACGACAGCGATCCTCAGGCACTCACCAACAAAATAAAGAAAGCGGCTCATTGGTTTGGCGCCGATCTGGTCGGTATCTGCAAACTGGACAGAAGATGGGTCTATTCTCACACCTATGATGGCATGCCTTTTGGGGGCAGGGGTGACGATGAGTTACAGAGTGGTGATTCCAAGCCCCAAGAAATCCCCGAGGCATATCAATGGGCCGTGGTCATGTGCTTTGAACAGAGTTACGACCTCATCTCCTACTATCCGACCCTGGCCGCCAACGCCGCCAGCAGTATGGGTTACAGCAGCATGGCCATAACCAACCATTACCTGTCCTCCTACATCCGCTTTTTGGGTTCCGGGGCCATCGACTGTACCACCAATGATGTTGCCCTATCCATCCCGATGGCCATGCAGGCAGGACTGGGAGATTTGGCCCGAAACGGTTTATTGATTACACCGAAATATGGACCCAGAGTACGAATAAGTAAGGTGATTACCGACCTGCCCCTGATTCCTGATGTTCCCATAGATTTTGGGGTCACGGAATTCTGCGAGGCCTGCGAGATGTGCGCCGAGGAATGCCCCTCTCAGTCGTTGAAGTATGGCTCGCGGACCACAGAGCCGAACAATGAGTCCAACGTTGGGGGTGTATTAAAATGGCCCATCAATGCAGAGACCTGCAGGATGTATTGGGGGAAGCAAAACCAGGGATGTACGACTTGTATGGCCTATTGCCCATATAACAAACCAGATACCCGTTTCCACAGGATGGTTCGGTGGTTTACCGATCACGCGAGATGGGGTGACCCTGCATATGTCTGGATGGATAAAATGTGCGGCTACGGGAAACCCAAACCGGCAGATCATTTCTGGGAGGACTGGAATCCGCAAAAAAGGAAGTAAACAATGAACCGATAACCGCAAAGAGCAAAGCGCAGAGCGCATAGCGAAAAGAGTAAAAAAAATATTTAATCACGAAAACACGAAATTAAGAAAACACGAAAAATTGTGAACCACTCATCCACACTAATCGACACTAAATACAAAGAGCAGGAAACAGAATATTTTAAGATTGCTTAACATTCCCGCGCAGCGGGAGTTCAAGATTTATGAATCTTGAATAATGTTAGAAAGCCCTAAATGTGACAATAAACTCGTTTATGATCACGTTTAAGGCCTTCTAACTTTATGTTAAACAATCTCTTCTTCACTATTTAGTCAAATTGAAATCCGGTAGCTCAAGTCAATCCTGTCTAAAATTTTCCCTTTTCGATCTTTCGTGTTTTCGTGATAGGTCTTTACGCTTTGCGCTATGCGCTCTGCTCTCTGCGCGTGTCCGTTCACTATTTTCCAAATGGGCAAACTGGGTAGGTGCATTCCTCACAATTCAAACACAGACCCCCATGGGCCATCTCGGCGAGATCTCTTCGGGATATCCTCTCACCCGCCAGCACACGGGGCATGATAAGATCCAGAATCGTGGTTTGATAATA
>JAQYVK010000306.1 GCA_030145585.1 Desulfatiglandales bacterium
GGATCCAAGGATTCAAGGGGTCAAGGATCCAAGCGAATTAATCAACGTATAAAACCTCCCTCACATGGAACAATTGAACGTTTGAATTTTGTTCTTAAAGGAGGATTCCCAGCGTTGGTAAGATTTCCTCCGATGTCAGGAATTAATTTTTTCAATAAACCAAAATTATAGTTCCCCAAGACCCAATTTTTCGTGATTCCAGTATTCCAATATTCCAATTATGAGCGAAGCGAATTAAGTTCTTCCAAGTGTCTCACTTATTTTTCTCCAGACTTGTTTGATCACCTGGCCTGCTTCCGAATTCCCATTGTATTCAAAGATTGTCTGCCCTTGAACCATGGCCTTGGTGAAGATTGGATCAAAGGGAATCTGCCCCAAAAAGTGCAAACCCTTATCTTTGACTAACACCTCAATTTCCCTGGTTGAACCCGGATTGAGGTCAAACTTGTTGACACAGACCATGGCCGGGACATTAAAATGATGAGCCAGTTGAGCAACCCGCTCCAAATCGTGTTTCCCCGAAACCGTAGGCTCGGTCACGATCAAGACAGCATTCGCGCCTCCTATGGATGCAATCACAGGACAACCCACCCCGGGAGGGCCGTCGGTCAGGATAAGATCCAGATCCCTTGCATCGGCCAGTTTTTTCGCCTCCTGTCGCACCAGGGTGACCAGTTTCCCTGAGTTCTCTTCCGCAATACCCAACATGGCATGCACCATAGGACCAAAACGGGTATCGGAAGCATACCATTCGCCGCAGGTGTTGAGGGGAAAGTCCACCGCCTTTTCAGGACAGAAGTAGACACAGACACCGCATCCCTCACAGCGGATAGGATTTACGTTGTAACCTTCACTGATCGCATCCCATCTGCAGAGATCACGACACAACCCGCACTCGGTGCATCTGCTTATATCAATCGTTGCCCTGTGTCCGGCCTCAAAATCATGACGTTCAATGATTTCTGGATCTGTGATCAAGTGAAGGTCTGCCGCATCCACATCCGCATCGCAGAGGACCTTGTTTTCCGCGAGTGAGGCAAAAGCGGCCATGAGGCTTGTCTTTCCTGTTCCTCCCTTACCACTTATGACGACCAATTCTTTCATGATGTAACCACTTATCTCCACCGGTGTTCCTTCATGAACACACATTCACTCATAACTACAAGTCTTCATTTATAACCACTTGCACTAACTTTATGGCCATGGATGTAAAAGAATTCATGTTTTTTAGCTTTTAAGATCTCTTCAATACGGTCATACAACACTAAAAAGGCAGTTTTCCATTCAGGCATGACCTTCACAAGCACATCCCCTTTCGAGTAGGCTTCGGCAATTCGGCGATCAAAGGGGATCTCCATCAGAATTGGGATGCCTTCGTTGTGCGCGTACTCTGCGACCTTATCATCCCCTATGTCCGAGCGATTAATAATTAATCCAAATGGGATATCGAGGACCTTTACGGCGCCTACTGCCAATTTCAGATCGTGCAGTCCAAATGGCGTAGGTTCCGTCACCAACACTACAAAATCAGCGCCTTCCATAGAGGTGATGACGGGGCAGGATGTACCGGGCGGGGCATCGATAATTGTCAGCTTATCTGAGGAAGTGAAGGAACGAACCTTTCTGATCAGAGGTGGGGACATGGCCTCTCCTACCCGCAATTTCCCATGGATGAATTCCAATCCACTGCGATAACCCTTCTGAATGATGCCCAGTTCCCGACCCTTCTCCGTGATAGCGCCCTCTGGACAGACCTCCATGCAACCCCCGCAACTGTGGCAGAGTTCAGGAAACGGTAACACTGTTTCACCTATTACTATAATGGCTTTGAACTGGCAGATCTCTCCGCATTTTCCACAAAGGTTGCACTTTTTCTCATCGACCTCCGGAACAGAAGTGGTTACTGTTTCTGTTTTGTCGAATGTGGGATGGATAAAAAGGTGCGCGTTCGGTTCTTCTACGTCACAGTCCAGGAGCTGAACCCCTGAGTCGAATGACAAAGCCAGATTGGTCGCCACTGTTGTCTTTCCCGTTCCCCCTTTTCCACTCGCAATACTGATAATCATTTTTGAATTCGGATTGCGGAATTCGGAACGAAATCTAACTTTCGCATTCCGCGTTTTACTCTCCGCCTTTCATTCTTTTGTTTGTTTCACCATATAGTCGTTTAGCGCTTCCTGAAGGGTTTCCGCCGCAAGAAACGCGCAATGGGCATCATCTGCGGGAAAGCCACCCAATTCCTCCATGATCATTTCCCCGGTGACTTCTAAAATTTCATCGGGAGATTTACCCTGGGCCAACTCAGCCGCAACCGAGCCGCACACCTGACTCGACCCGCATCCATCTGTTTGAAAGGAGGCCTCCTTCACCTTTTCTCCTTCAAAGTTCAAAAATAGTTCCATAGTGTCTCCGCAAACACCCTTCAAACAGGCATAACCATCCGAATCCTTCATCGATCCCATATATTCTGGGTTCTGCCAGCGTTGATGGGTCTTCTCACCGTATGACTCTTTTAATTCCTCGACAATCTGATTCTTTAACTCAGATACAAAATCATCTAAGCTCTCCTCCATCTGCTTATTCCTCCTCCTGCTTCCTCTCCTTTTGGTGTCATGATGGTGACCTCTGAAATTCAATGATAATCGTGAGTTCCGAGTACAACTTTTATCCCGGTTTTGTCTTCCAGGATTTTTGCCATATCTTTTGCCTCAGTATAGGGGCATCCCGGTTTCGCATTGGCAAGACAGGTACTGAGATAAATCATGTCCGGTTTTATCTCTGACAGTTTCATGGCCATGCCCACATTGGGCACAAGGGTTCGACCCGGACATTCACATCTCACAAAGGCGGTTACCTGTGAAGGTTCCGTTATCTGACCCTCTCCAAGCGCTGCTGCTTTTAGGCATCGCCACTCCCCGGGACAACCATAACCCCTGTCCATATAGGACCCACAACCTACTATTGCTACTTTCTCCATTTTCTTTTAATCTCCATTTCAAAGTTGTTATTATCGAAATGTACTCACGGTTTCGCCCCCTAACTCTGATTACTGCCCCCTCCTTTGATCCCTTTGTCACAACATTTTTCCAAAGGTGCACGCCTTTCACGTCGTTTAAAACCATTTCCTTTGCATCCCGGCATGGAAAACCTCGAATGAGATAAGGTCCCTTTTCGATAGGCCTTTAAGACCTCCTCCGGGTTACCCGCGATCCCTGAAATGACACGGATACCGGTGGCCATCATCCCCCTGCAATAAGGGCGTGAGATCGCGCCACATATCAAGGTATCCACCCCGAGATTCCGCATCCTAAAACATCTTCGAAATATGTCCTGGTCTTCGATGTATGTTTCAAAACGGGATGCCTCTTTCATGTTTTCCACTTCAATAACCAACAGTCTTGTGGCCGTATCCATGACCGGTGAAACCTTATCTTCCCAGATTGGAACGGCAACCCTCATGGTTTTCTCTCTCCATTATCAAGTGACTTTTAACCCATCCCTCTACCACGCCCACCACCCCTGCCAAGACCCATACCACGGCCCATGCCCATAACACGGCCGCCAAATCCCATTGTTTGGGTATCCGCTCTAGATCCTGCTCTGCCCAAACCGAAGTGGTCGGCAACATTGGCCTCCTCTGAGGGTTTCAGTTCTCCCTTGATAAATTTTTCAACGGCTTCTTTGACCGTTCCCCTTTGAACGACATAAAGCTCAATACCGGCTACGGATAGAGTTCGCACGGCATTGGGACCACAAAATCCGGTGAGTATCACTTTTGCCCCCTTAGAAGCCACAAGCTGGGCCGATTGAATCCCGGCCCCTCCTCTTAATGACCTATTCTCATTGTCAAAGGCTTCAAAACGCAAATCGTCTGTTTCGACTATCAGAAAATAGGCGCACCTGCCAAAACGTGGATCTACAGGTGATTCAATATTTTTCCCCTGAGATGAAACGGCTAGTTTCATGATGATCCCCCCTTTCTTCACATTTGAATGCATTGTCCTACTTCATAAATAAAGATCTTTAAACTCTCACGTCCTATATCCCGCTGTGTTGTGCTGAACCAGAACACTAATTCAATTAGCTCTTGGAATGAGACGGGTTCCTCATTCCTAACAGCCATTTCAGCATGAACCATGCCATGCCTCTGATAAAGATATCATGGCCTGTAACTACCCTTAATGATTGTTAAAATAGGTTAGATTTCATTTCGAAAAGGATCATTGATGCATTGCATATTTGCATATATGCAATATTTGCAATGAATTAGAATTGCAATAATGCAATGAAACCAGAGGAGGGATTAAGGATTCTTTGTCCGCCCATCCTGCTTGGGCGTATTGATATTGAGACGTTTTAATTTACGCCAGAGGGTGGAGGGGTGGATGCCCATTTGATTGGCGGTTCTTTTGCGATTCCATTGATTTTTTCTTAACATTTCATAAATGACGCTCTTTTCCATTTCGTCTAAGGAGAGGCCCTTATCAGAATTTTCATCGGCCACCGCCGTCGCTACCATATCCAACTTTGAATGGAAATAATCCGGGAGGTGGTCGACCCCTATCAAACTATTCTTACAAACCACAGTGGCATATTCGATGATGTTTTCCAACTCCCTCACATTGCCAGGGTAATCATGGGACATCAGCACGGGCAAGACTTCGGGTGAAAGACCTTGTATGTCTTTCCCAATAAGGCGGGTATATTTTCGAATAAAGTGCTCGGCTAAAAGGGGAATGTCCTCTTTGCGATCTCTTAAAGGAGGGAGAACAAGCTTGACGACATTGATTCGGTAATAGAGATCGTGACGAAATTTGCCTTCTTTTATTAATTTCTCAAGGTTTTTATTGGTAGCCGTGACAATTCGAACGTCCGCCTTTTCGGATTTCGTGCTTCCGAGGGGTTCATAGACTTTGTCCTGGAGGACACGGAGGAGACGGACCTGCAATGCCGGTGAGATATCACCGATCTCATCCAGAAAAACCGTTCCCCCTTCCGCCAAGGCAAGGCGCCCCGGTTTGTCCTTTTTAGCATCAGTAAAGGCCCCCGCCTTGTATCCGAATATTTCCGACTCGAGGAGGGTATCGGGCAGGGAACCGCAATTTATGGTAATCATCGGTCCCCCTTTCCTCGGGCTCAAAGAATGGATGGCCTTGGCGAAAAGCTCTTTGCCGGTGCCACTCTCCCCTTCCAGCAGGATCGTCGTCTCTCCTTCAGAGACCTGTTCCAGGAGACCGAACAGGCGTTGCATCTCGCTGTTCTTGCTGATGATGTCAAAGAAGGTGTGGTGGCCAGACAGCTCCTTTCGGAGCGCTTCAACCAGGGTTAGATCCCGAAAGGTCTCGACACCGCCGATCACTTTGCCGCTGCCATCCTTGAGGAGAGCGGTTGAAATGCTGATTGGAACACGCTCACCTTCCAAGTTAACGATAAAGATCGATTGATTCACGATCTGTTTTCCCGTCTTCATGGTTTCTTTCAGGGCACAACTTTTTTCACATATGCTCGCTTTGAATACTTCCCAGCAATGACGACCCTGGGCCTCTTCTTTTTTGACGCTCGTTATCTTTTCCGCAGCCCGGTTGAAGGACGTAATCCTAAGGTCGGCGTCAACAGTGAAAACTCCGTCCGCGATACTATCCAGAATAATCTGTGTCTGATCTTTTAATAATCGTTTCATCACTTACTTTATTTGATTTTTCCTTGATTTCGCACCACCCAAATTCCACCCTTTCCGGATCCGACGCCGGATTTTCCCCTCGTTTTCATCAAAGTGTTCCATAGAGAAACGGATCACAGTTCAGCGATGGTCTTACAGGAATCATCTCTTTCGCTGTTCGAAGAGATTGCGGATCTGTGAGGGTCTATTAAGGCCAGGACCAATACAATACTCTGTTTCCATAATTTGTTCAAACTTAATATAACCATACTGGTGCCTCCCATCAACGGTACCGCACTGAAATCAACCTTCTTTAAATACTACTTGAAAAGTAGGTGTATGCCGAGTAGACTTTATACACCGACTGATAAACTCGGCCTTCTTGGAACAATACAGAAAAGAGACTTTGAAAATGGAACTGACAGACTTGCTCCCTGTGGATAAATGGGTGGAACTGGAAGCTAAAATCAACCGCCGATCGGGGTTAAACGCTACAGTGTTTGATGTCAACCATATGCGCATCACTGATTTCAAAAAATGGGCAAATAACCTTTGTCCGGTCATCAAGGCCAATGAAAAAGGTCAGACCTTTATCTGCGCAACGGCCCAGCGGAATATTGTTGCCATGGCGCAAAAGACCCGAAAACCGGTGGTTGAAGAGTGCGATGCAGGCATGATCAAGATCGTTGCACCTGTTTTCGTTAATGGCGAATTTCTGGGTAGCGTTAGCGGATGTGGCCTGTTACAAACCGACGAAGGCAAAGTGGAAACCTTTTTGGTCAACAAAACCACAGGCATTAATGAACAAGAAATAGAAGGCCTTTCAAAAACAGTCGGACATATCTCAATAGAAGATGCGGAGGCGTTTAGCTTCTTTATTGATGAAGAAGTCAATAAGATCGTTGAATTATTTGAAAAACCTTAAACCCTAATGGAGCGTAAACAAAATCGAGAAGTACTATTATAAAAATAAAATCAAACGTTTTTTAAAGTTTATTATACCCAATTTATATCCACCGGAATGATGAATTATAACAGATCTTTTTATTCTCCATTTTGTTTACCCTCCGGGAAAGCTGATGATACCCCATATCCTTCGTTGCCAAGGTCTCGCAGTAGATTACTACGGCTTCACCCTTGGACGCCTTGGATCTGGGGCATCCTCAACTTTCGCTCCATCAGGGTTAAAGGTTCATGTTTGAATGGCATTAAAAGCCTTCACTTCCATCCTGTAACTCCCGAGATTGCACTCAAACCGGATTTTAAATAAACCTCATGGAAGAATCTATTTTCAGACTGGCCAGTGGTCTTTTGATAAACGGGCTGCGTTTTCGTTATTTGCAAAGGCGGGGAAAACCAGGAAGACCTCAGGCACTCAGTCTTGAAATAACCCATGACTG
>JAQYVK010000307.1 GCA_030145585.1 Desulfatiglandales bacterium
CCCTGCAGATCTACAGACACCAGCTTCGATACGCCCTGCTTCTCCATGGTAACACCATAGAGTCTATCCACGATCTCCATGGACCTCTTGTTGTGGGTCACAAGGATAATCTGTGAGGATTTTCTAATCTCTTGCAACAAATCGTTGAAACGATCGACATTGGCCTCATCAAGAGGGGCATCTACCTCGTCGAGTAAACAGAACGGACTGGGTTTAATCAAATAGATTGCAAAGAGTAAGGCCATGGCCACCAAGGCTTTTTCACCACCGGACAAAAGTCCCATGTGGCTCAATTTTTTCCCTGGCGGTTGCACTTCCACCAGGACCCCGCTCTCCAACGGTCTTGTTTCATCCAGCAGTTTCAGCCCAGCGGTACCACCGCTAAAAAGAATGGGAAATACCTGTTTTAACTTTTTATCCACCGCGATGAATGTATCCATAAACTTTTCCTGAGAGGTTCTATTGATCTTTTTGATCGCCTGGGTCAGGGATTCTATGGACTGAAGGAGATCTTCCCTCTGTTCCGTAATGAAATCGTGACGGTCCTTCAAGGCCTCATGCTCCTGTATAGCGGTGAGGTTTACCTCTCCCAATCTCTCTTTTAAGTTTTTTTGATGTTCGAGCTTTTCTTTGAGTTCTGATGAGGAAAAATCCTCTTCCAGGTGAGATTTATAAATTTCACTCAATTCAAGGTTGAACTTCTCTTTGACCGCATCCACCAGGCCATTCATCTTAAATCCAATCTCAGATTGTTCCATCTTGGCCATATGGATTTTTTCCTTAAGCGCCTCCAACTCCCCTCGCAGAACCTCGCTCTTTTTTTCTTCTTCCTGCATCCTGTTGCGGAATTCGTTACGATCTTGATCCGCCCGATTTACGACCTCTTCAGCCCCTTGCAGCTCGACATAGAGGCCCTCCAGGTCTTTTTGCAGCGCTTCTTTTTTCGTTAGGGTCTTTTGGACCATCTCCCGGGCGCCTATGATATCTTCCTCGATCCTTTTGAAAGTCTGTTGGGCTTCCTGGGCAAAAGAATCGATTCTTTCAACGTCACGCACAAGACCTTTCTCCTCTTCTATGGAAAGGCCGTAATCCATTTTTATTTTTTCCTGTTCACTCCGAAACTGCTCAAATTCCTTTTCGCTCTCCTTCAATTCGATTTCTTTTTGGAGCATGTATTCCTTTTCCCGCTTTCTTCTTTCCTTGGACTGGGCAAGATCAGACTCGAGTCTGTCAAGGGCCTCTTTGTGACCGCTCTGTTCTCTGCTTTTATGTTCAAGGTCGTCGGAAATCCTGCCGGACAATTTTTCCAGTTGATCCAGTTCATGGCTAAGCTGGAAGATGGCTTTATCGTAATTATTGATCTTTTCCTGGCTATCCCATTTTTCCTCTTCCAAATCGTTCAGTGATGTTTTTTGCGTTTCGAACTCATCCTCTATATCTTTCAGCTTCGTGGTCAATGTGACTACATTCTCTCTACATTCGATCACTCGGGCTTTCAGTTCCTTGATTTCTCTCTTGCGGGCAAGAAGACCATGGGAATGATGAGCGAGTTTTCCACCGCTGATGACGCCGGTTTTATCGACGACGTCTCCTTCCAGTGTAACCAGGGACGCGTCTTTTCCGTTACCGGCCCACAGGGATATGGCCTGGTCCAGATCATCGACCAGGGCGGCATTCCCAAGGAGGTGGTTGATCAAAGGTCTATAAGGATCGGAAGCTGAGACAAGATCCCTCAAAAGGGGGAAGCCTTTATGGGGGTTATTAAGACCGTTTCCATTTAGATCCTTTAGGGGAATAAAACTGCTTCTGCCCTTGGCTCGAACTTTTAAGTAATCGATCGCATCCTTGCCGTCTTGCTGTCTTTCAACGATAATGTATTGGAGTTTGTCTGCCAGGACCGCTTCAATGGCCTGTTCATATTGGGGTTCGACCTGAATCATTTCAGCCACAAGGCCCATAATGCGCCCTTCACGCCTCGCATCCAAATCTTTGGCCTTCATGATGGTCCGCACGCCGACCTTATATCCTTCGAAATTTTCTGTCAGGGATTGAAGGCTGTTCAAGCGAGACTCATGGATGTTCAGATCGGCCTCGGCTGAACGGAGATCGTCTTCCACGCGCTTCTTCGTATTGACCAGTTTATCCCTCTTTTCTTGCACCTCCTTGGTGTCCCTTTCGATGTCGTTAAGCTTCTGGGCCAGGGCCTCTCTAACCTGGGTTTTTCTTTTCGAAGCCTCGAGGAGATCCTTTATCTTCAGGCTCACATCCTCTTTTTCCTTTTCAAGTCTTGATTGGCTGTCCGTGATCTCCCCGATCCTTTTGTTTAAATACCCTGATTCCTGAGTCAGGCTCATTTCCCTGCTCACCCCTGAATTGAGCCTTTCCCTCGCTTCCTCATGCCCTTCTTTCGCCTCTTTCAGTTGTTCGCGTCTTCCCTTTACCCTCTTTTCAATGATGGTCATTTCTTCATTCAAATGTATCGAGGTCTGTTTTACCTTTTCTATTTTCTCCTGAATGCTGCTCTTTTCCTCCAATAATTCCCCGAGTCGTCTGCCGAGGTCCTCTTTTTCTTTTCTTTGGCGGTTTTCCAGATCCAGTTGCATCCTTTTTTCAGCTGCCAAAGCTTCAAGGGTGGATTCTTTTTTGTTGACGTTCTCTTTCAGACGGAGATAGGTTTGCCTCAGGTTGGTGATCTCCCCATCTTTCTCATCCAGTCCAATTTTCATGGTCACGATCCCGGCCTGATTTCGGGAGAAATCCGTGGACAATGCAATCTCTTCCTCAGAGAGCTTCTCCATGGATTGCTTCTTGCTCCCTGAATCTTCCAGCATTTCATGATAGGCGTTGGCATTCAATTTCAATTCCACATGCCGGATATCTTCGCTGATCTTTTTAAAGCGTCTCGCTTTAGAAGCCTGGTACTTGAGAGATCTCATCTGTCGCTGAACTTCAACCAGAATGTCCTCTACCCGTGTCAGATTTCCCCTTGTGAGTTCAATCTTTCTTCTTGATTCATCAACCTTTTTCTTGTACTTGGTGATCCCGGCAGCTTCTTCCAGCATGGCCCTGGTGTCTTCAGGTTTTTGTTCGACGATCGTACTGATCATCCCCTGTCCAATGATTGAGTAAGCCCGGTTTCCCAGACCCGTATCCATAAAGATCTCTTGGATATCCTTGAGTCGGCAGGGGACACTGTTGATCAGGTACTCACTCTCACCGGACCGATATAATCTCCTGGTTATGGATATTTCGCTCTCATGGGCGAACTCATTCGGGAAGGAACCATTGCCATTTTCAAAACTGATGGAAACTTCGGCCATGCCCAACGGTTTGTGATTATCGGCACCGCTGAATATGACATCCTCCATTTGTCTGCCCCTCAAACGTTTGGCACTCTGTTCCCCCAAAGCCCATCGGATGGCATCCACCATATTACTTTTGCCGCATCCATTGGGCCCCACGATCGCGCTGATCCCTTTGGGTAGATGAACCTCAAACTTATCCATGAAGGATTTGAATCCGATCATGGAGACTTTCTTTATTTTCATACGGGCCTCCCCTGCCAATAACATTTAGAACAAATGCAGGTCGTATTATTTTTATCAGAATTAGAAGCGCTTGTAAAGCGGAAATACCACATGGTGTGTGGAATAGCCAGATGTCACCAATATATAGTGGAAGAGCGACCATGGCGAGAAAAATATTGACAATTTTTGTGTCCCCTATCTAAAATAGATCCACCGCTTAGTTAAATTAAGAGAGAATATGAAATTTTATATGCAAGCTAAAGCGTATTATACCATAATTTTCTTCTGTCTCCTCATTTTTCCGTTCGGTCTCTCTAAGGCCCAGGAAAAGAGTGAGGCGGGGGCCGGGAAAGAGATCCTCGAAATTGATGGTAAGAAAGTATTGACCGAGCATTATACTGTGAAGCATGGGGATCATTTATGGCAGATCCTAAGGGATAGAGGCTTATTGGAAAAAAAGGATTTCCAGGAACTGCTCGCCCTGTTGAGAATACTGAACAATTCCCTGCCGGACCTCAGTTGGATCGAGCCTGGAAATAAGCTCATCATCCCACTCAGTATTGTTGCGAATGAAAGCCCTCCCCAAACTCCCCTAAAAACGACCGATGTGACGGTTTCACCTAAAAGCTTTAATGAGCCGGATCGGGAAGAGGAACCTGTTTTAAGAAAAGAAGAGCCGATTGCGGTCCATGTTAGCAAGGCCCCCATTCCCGAATCGGTAGAGAAGCCCCCGAGCAAAGGCCCAGAATGGACCAGCCGTCAGTTGGGGGAAATCTTCGTTCAAATGGGAGAGGAATGGGTTCAGACGGGGAAGCATTTCATCCCCCTCAAGTCAGGGGGCGAGGTCAGCTTGAAGGCAGATTCATACCCCATTATCAATCTGTCCAATGGGAACCGGGTCATTGTGGATTTGAAAACTGATCTACCGGAAAAGATGGCCCACCTGATAACATCGAGCTGGGAGAATTATAGGATCGCTTCATTGACAGAAGCTGATGACCTTAGGAGTGCCCTTGGGAAGATTTTTTCCGTATGTGATTACAAAAAGATTTATAAAAATGGCGAACCTTTTGAGACTGGCGACGACATTTCCGTCCTTATTACGGCCGACTGGATCATAAAACCAATTACCGGGCACCCTGATGAGTTGGAAAAAGTGATCATTATTACTCTCACGGATGGCCCCGCCTCCGAAACCCCAAATGAGATAAAAAAATATCTGAAGAGTCTTGGAATCCTGACCATTGACTACCCTCCAGCTGAGGACCCCACTGATACACCCATGGAAAAAGCCGTCATTTTGAGCGCGGATCAGGAAAGATCGAATCTCATAGAAATTATTTTGAATTTATCCGGCCAGACGTTTTCGAGGAAAGTGGAAATCCCCATATACCGGAATCAGAAAACCGATTTTAACCTGATCATAGAGGCTGATTTTCTGTTCGAAAAAGAAGGAAGAGAATACATTATTGATTTAACAGGGCTCGGATCCGATGTCATTTCACTCCTCAGGCAACACCAGTTTTCGGTCATGTCCCTTCCGGATGAAAAGGACCCCTATTTGGTCCTGCCTGTGGTGCTCGATTTCATAGGTGTCAAAGCCTATTCAGGGTCACATCCTTTTTGGACAGCTCATCGTGATGACGCAAAGAACATCAAGATCACTATTCCAGGTGTTAGCTTTCGGGATCATCAGGGTCAAAACATTTTTGCCACCCCATTGCGGCTCCCAGAGGAGGTGGCCAGCTTTTTATCAAGTAAGGGTTACAAGATTTTGAGCGTCGCCATCCCATCCTATCCGACCCGCTTTAGTAGGGATCCCTCCAAAAGTGTGAGCGGAAATATCAAGCCTTAAGAGCTCAAGTAGTTATGGAATATGGAGAAATCGCCGTCAAAGGGTTCAAGGGGCCAAGCCCGCCAAAGAGACGGCGGGTAAAGATTCGAGGGTGCGAGGGGTTGGGAGAAGAAGCCTTAATATGTAAATTTGTCCCAGAAATCCTTGTCTTTCATTTGCCAGTCAGTGCCGAATCTTTTAACAAAGTTGGCGCCCAACCTGTCGAGCCAACGATACCAGGGATGCTTCCCTTGTTCTTTGGCTTCAAGTATATCAGTCAAGAACACCGTTATGTTTGCCATCTCGTCTTTGGGCACGTAGGAGGCAGCCCCCTCTTCATAGGACTTTTTAATATGGTCCGGGCTCAGAGCGTGCGCGGTCAACATCACAGCAGGAACCTTTCTGGTTTTGGCAAGTTCCAACAGTCTGTACCCGTCAACACCCATGATGTCCAGAATGGCCATGTCATAATAATGTGTTCCTAGCTTGTCCCACGCCTCTTCGAAGGTGGATGCCTTGGTAACTTGACACATCGGAAGCAAATCCTCCAAAGCCTCAAGAACGTCAGGCTCATCATCTACAATGAGAATGGTTTTGCCGTCCAGCAAATGTTCTTTTTCCATAGGAATGCCTCCTAATAGTCTATTTTTCGGCTGTAATAGTCCAAACAAGGTCTATCAAACTCTGTTTAAGATCTCATGCTGATTGTTGTAGGATAATATCTTTTTTTAACAAATCAAGGAAAAGTCATATCAGAAACGATCTTTTGCAAACTTTTGCCTCACCAGCGCCCTTTTTTGCCATCTCTGCATATTATGTAAAATTTTACCACAATATGGAATTTTTTTTCCTAACACTATGAAAATTTTTTTCACACCGGATGTCTCTCACGAGAGGGTATGATGTAACCATTTGTAAATAAAAGAGATATTCGTCTATCAAAGTTTGTGCCGCTGGCACATCCCTTGCTCTTCTCCACAACAGAATTACATTTAATAAAGACCTTGAAGATGAGTTCCTCGCCAGGCGGAAGCTTATATGCTGGAAATGGTTGTTTAAAAACAGATGGGAATCAGAAGGGGCAGATAATGATGTGGAATAGTCGTCTGATTGAAATCCTTGGCCTGAGACGCAATATGATTCAGCCGAAGCACCTAGATAGCCTACAGTTTTCAAGCGAAATTCAAGCTTCGAAAAGGACAATGAGCATGGAGCGGCGGTGTGGAGAGGATCGGAGAAAAGAGAGGATACCGATTTTTAGCAAGTACTGGCTTACAGGAAAGCGCGAGGTTTTTAGAAGGGAAGACGATAGTCGAATTTACGAGAGAGTTGACAGGTATAGCCCCAAAACGCTTGCAATCATTCTCATCATATTAATGCTCAGTACAATTGATGCCATATTTACTTTGGTACTCATCAATGAGGGGGCGACAGAGCTTAACCCCTTAATGGCCTACTATCTTGGTCATGGACCATTGGTATTTTTTTGGACAAAATATACGTTGACTTGCGCGTCCACTCTGCTCATTTTTTTCAATCAACACCTATATATTTTTGGAAACAGGGTCCCGATGAAAGTCCTATATCTATTCATGATTATTCCTTACGCCCTCGTTGTCCAGTGGGAATTGTACCTCATCTTTTCAATCAAATAATAGTAAGGCGGGCCGGTTGTAATGCATAATTCCCACAACCGGTAGGGGCCGGTTGTAAAGCATAATTCCCACAACCGGCAGGGGCCGGTTGTAATAGGCAATTTTCACAGCCGGCCGCCTTGCACCTCTTTTAAATCCCTCATTCCCCGGAAGTTCGCTAACCCCATTTATTGTATACTGTACAGAATAAACAGACCCATTCTTCTTGACATGGGACTTCCAATTCTCTATGCTGCCATCCATATTCAAATACTCACCCCAACTTGCTCCAACCCTTTCAAGTTTTAGGGCAATTTATGCTCGAAGTTAGACACATAAACAAGAGTTTCGGGGGGATCATGGCCGTTTATGATTGCTCTCTAAACGTCGAAAAGGGTTCAATAACAGGGCTTATCGGCCCAAACGGGGCAGGGAAAACCACCCTATTCAATGTCATCACCGGACATTATAAACCAGATAGAGGAGAGATCTTCTTTCAGGGACACGACATAAGTGGTTTGCCCCCGAACAAAATCTTCCAAAAAAAAATCTATCGGACCTTCCAGATTACCCGTGAATTTGCCCAAATGACGGTTCTCGAAAACTTAATGCTCATGCCGGAGGCTCAAACAGGGGAAAAAATCTGGAATACTTGGTTCCGGCCCGGATCCGTCAGACGACAGGAGGGGGAGATCGAAAAGAAGGCCCTGGAGGTCCTTGAATTCGTTGAACTCGTAGATCTCAAGGATGAGTATGCGGGATCACTATCAGGAGGTCAAAAGAAGCTACTCGAATTAGCGAGGAGTATGATGGCCGAGCCTGAGATGGTCCTCTTGGATGAACCCGGCGCCGGTGTCAATCCTACCTTAATGGGTAAGTTGACCAACAACATCCGGAAATTGAGGGATGAAAAGAAGATAACCTTTCTATTAATCGAACACGATATGGATCTTGTAATGAGCCTTTGCGATCCAGTGATTGTGATGAGCGAAGGGCGAAAACTGGCTGAAGGGCCCCCTGAAACGATTCAAAAAGATGAAAGGGTTCTTGAAGCCTACCTTGGCGGGCAATACCGATGATCATCCTCAAGGTTGAAGACATCACAGCGGGTTATACCGAAGTGGAAATCCTCCATGATGTCCACATCCAGGTCAAATCAGATGAAATCGTTTCTGTGATCGGCCCCAATGGTGCAGGGAAGTCCACCCTGCTCAAGACTATATTTGGTGTCTTGAAACCGAAGAAGGGACACATCATCCTGAAAGATGAAGAGATCACGGGGCTTAACCCGGATAGAGTCGCAAGGCGGGGAATCAGTTATGTGCCCCAGGTGAACAATGTGTTTCCTTCTCTGGCCATTCAAGAAAACCTCGAAATGGGCGCATATATCCGGAAAGATGATTACAGCCAGAGGCTCGAGGAGGTTTTTGACCTCTTTCCCATCCTCAAAGGGAGAAGGAAACAAAAAGCGGGCCAGCTATCCGGGGGACAGAGACAGATGGTCGCCATGGGAAGGGCCTTGATGCTGGATCCACAGGTCCTGCTGCTGGATGAGCCTTCTGCAGGTCTGGCACCCCTTATCGTTGCAGATATTTTTGAAAAAATAAAAGAAATCAATGCCGATGGTGTTGCTATTGTCATAGTCGAACAAAATGCACGTGAGGCTCTGAAAATGGCGCACCATGGTTACGTCTTGGCCACGGGTAGGAATGTCCTCGATGACAGCGGAGAAGCCCTGCTCGCCAATGATGAAGTCGGTCGTCTCTATTTAGGGGGATAAGGGTGATAGAACTTATCGTCTATGGCTTGGTTCATGGGAGTATCATAGCACTGGGGGCCATTGGCCTCACCCTGGTCTTCGGCATCATCCGCTTTGCAAATTTCGCCCATGGCGATCTCATGTCGGCAGGGGCTTATATCGCCCTGTTCCTGGTCACCGGCCTCTTCTCATGGTTGGGGATCCCGGATAGTAATTTCGGGCCTCTTTCCTTCGGCTGGAGAATGCTCTTCGCTTTTCCCATTTCTATGCTATGTGTGGGTTTCGTGGCCATTCTGCTGGACCGCATCCTGTATCAAAGATTACGCAGGAAGGGAAGTGGGTCGGTCATGCTGGCCATATCTTCCCTGGGCGCGGCATTCATCATTCGAATGCTCCTGCTCATCTTCTGGGGTGCGGACTCCCTGTTTTACAAGCCGGGATTATTACGGCACGCCCTCGAACTCCCATTGGGGATCAAAATAAGGCCGGATCAAATTTTGATCGTCATCGTCGTCCTGTTACTCATCACCTTACTTCATCTCTTTTTACAAAATACCAAGTTGGGAAAGGCCATGAGGTCCATGGCGGACAACATGGAGTTGGCTCGTATCTCCGGAATAGACACGGAGCGGATTATCATGTTGACCTGGGGGATCGGCGGCGCCCTGGCTGCCGCCGCCGGTATGCTTTACGGCATCGATGTTCTGCTAAATCCATACATGGGCTGGAATTTCCTGATCCCCCTTTTCGCTGCTACAATTTTGGGGACGATTGGGAATGTGTACGGCGCGTTGGTAGGGGGGCTTGTCATAGGGGTGGTTCAACAGGTCTCTACGGCGTTTCTGCTACCGACCTATAAGCCTGCCGTGGCGTTCATCATCATGATATTGATCCTCTTGATTCGACCGAAGGGTATTTTTGGAGGGAGCAGCAAGTAATGGAAATTGGAGGCATCATAGCGTATCTTGTCTCGCTCGCTATTGCGGCAGGCATCTATGCCATCTTTTGTATGGGCCTGAATATTCAATGGGGATATACGGGTCTCTTCAATATCGGCATCGCAGGATTCTTCTGCATCGGTGCCTATACAACAGCCATGATCACCACCCCGGCTCCCACAGGCGTTTACGCAAAATATGTTCACCAACTTTTCGGTTTTAACATGCCTTTCATCTTCGGATTGCTTGGCGCAGCCGTTATTTGCGGCATTGTGGCTTTTTTGATCGGCATCCCAACCCTCAAGCTGGGGGAAGATTATTTGGCCATTGCCACGCTAGGCATTGCTGAAACGTTCCGGCTCGTTTTCAACAACGAAAAATGGTTAGCCAACGGGGCGAGAGGGTTGACAGGCCTCCCGCAGCCTCTCCAGAAACTTCTCGAGGACTGGTTTGATCTTGCTCCCAGGTACTACAATTATATCTATCTTATTATTGTCATTATCATCATGGTTCTGATCTACATGCTGATCGAACGGGCGATACGATCCCCATGGGGGAGGGTGCTGAGGGCCGTCAGGGAGGATGAGGTTTCCGCCGCTATGAGTGGTAAGGATATCTTCAGATTCAAGATGCAATCCCTGGTTTTCGGTGCCATGGTGATGGGAGTGGGCGGTGCCCTGTTTGCCCACTACACAAAGGCCATTTCCCCTGGTATGTTTACACCCTTGTATGGGACCTTCATCATCTGGGTGATGCTGATAGCCGGAGGAAGCGGCAACAACAAAGGAGCTATCCTGGGGGCCTATGTGATTTGGACTGTCTGGATAGGCACCCAGCTTCTGACGAACCTGCTCCCTTATACGCTCAAGGCGAGGGGCCCCTACATCCGATTTCTTGTGATCGGCGTCCTGTTGGAGGTCATATTGATATGGAGACCTCAGGGACTTTTGGGTGAAGAAAAAAAGGTATCCACGATGCGGGATAAGGATTCAACTTGATTCTGAGATAAATGAAAGCGGCCTTCCTGCGAAAGCGGCTGTTCCGCTGAAAGAAACTTTCAGCGAAACAGCTTAGAAGAAACCCCGACCATTGGTCGGGGTTT
Source organism: Desulfatiglandales bacterium (assembly GCA_030145585.1). Classification (GTDB taxonomy): domain Bacteria; phylum Desulfobacterota; class DSM-4660; order Desulfatiglandales; family HGW-15; genus JAQYVK01. Next base: position 10,795 of record JAQYVK010000307.1, read on the forward strand.
CTTCATTTGAGGCGGGTCGTTATTTTTTAATTAGGTATATGGACTTCTGTATTCCCTGGCCGCCATAGCTTGCCCGCCAGAGGCGGTTAAGCGACGGTGGCTGACTCCTGACTCCTGAAGTATTACGGTGTTTCCATTCTAAGGGTTACGATCTCTCCTCCTCTATATTCCCAGACCTCAATGGGCGTGATGACATCTCCATATATGTCGAAATCAACGGATCCGGCCGCACCCTCGTAATTAATGGCCTTCCCCTGCTTCAAAAGCTTAAAGGCCTTTTTAAATTCGCCGGGAAAGACGACTTCCCCGGGAGGATTGGCCACAACCCTCAGTTCATTTCTGATATTCTTTGACGTTAGTTTTTTGCCCTTCACATGGGCCGCATAGGCCGCAAGGCCGATGATGGCCGTGGCATCATAGGCATTGGTGATGTATGGCAAATTGGGCAATCGACCGAATTCGGCTTGATAGTACTTATTGAACAATTTCGCCGGCTCACCGCCTGCCGTACTCGGGGCGGTTCCCTTTTGACCTTCAACATTTTCCGCGCCGAGGGCCTTGATGATATCCACGGATTTGGTTCCGTCACAGAACAAAAACTTCTTATATTTGAAAAACTCAATGGCCTCTTTCAGATAGACTTTTGCGTGATCCGGATAACTGAAGGCTGCCAGTCGATCGGGATTTCCTTTCAAGGCTTTCCTGAGTTCAGCAGTGTAGGATTCAGGGGCTTTTTCATCATGGGGAACCATGGCAAGCACCTTGCCCTTCCATTTTTTTTCAAAAGTCTCTGTGAATACTTCTGCAAGTCCCTGTCCATAAGCATTATTCACGTAAATAACGGAAATTGTTTTGTTATAGCTTGCGGCCAGTTTGGCGGTCACTCTCCCCTGCAGATCGTCTGAGGGGGTCGTGCGAAATAAATAGTCCTGGCCTTGATCAGCCGGCAACACGGTCATCAATGGGTTGGTGGATGCGGGCGAGATCATGATCACTCGGTTCGGAATGGTCACGGATTCTGCCACGGCCAAGGTAACGCCGCTTGAAAGGGCACCGATGATCGCCACCACTCTATCCACTTCAACCAACTTTTTGGCCGCATTCGTTCCCGGAATGGCGGCCGTCTCGCTATCCTCATGAATGAGCTTCATGGTAAGACCGGCATCTGCCAACTGTTTTGCAGCCAGCACGGCGCCATTTTTGATGTTCGGGCCGTATTCCTTCAAAGGCCCGGTGTGGGCCATCAGGGTTCCTACCTTTATTTCCTGGGCGATAGCCCCGGAAGCAAATGCCAACAAAAAGGTCAATACGCTTGCAAGTAGAATAGCTCTTTTCATGATTACCTCCCTTTTATAAGTTATAGCCATGTGATGATCATCTTCATCGAGCGAAAAACGCTCGTTTGTCCGCTGCGGGTTTCAGGTCGCCTGTTATTTAAAGACAGAATTTTATATATGTACCGAGGTGAAATGTATATTAGAAAGATTGAATTATTTTGAATTAAATCTGACAAGAAACCAAATAAGACATAACCATTGAGTTATGACTCAATAAGGGTATCACTAGAAAGGATATAGTGCGAAAAAAACCTCATGTCAAGGAAAGAAAAGAGTCCCTGATCATCATCAAGGCATCATATAAAAGAACGGTTTAGGGTTTAAGGTATGCGGTTTAGGGTCTTAAAGCTTCTAATCCACAATTACGTGAACCTTATAAGTTCAGAGTTATGCTTTTCCCCTTATACCTTATACCCTTTACCTTACGCCTTTTTATACAATACCTTGCTAATGATCAGGGATATTCCATAAGCGGCCCATTTCATTTCTGAAAACTAAATTAGGTGGTGGACCTAGGAGAGTTGCCCAGGTATAGGAAAGGTTGGATGCATTTTGATGGGTGGGAGATGAAATCAGGCCGATTTTCGGACTTTGTCCTTAATCCTGTTAATGTGACCCCGGCCCAACCCTTTGACCTCACATCCCAGTTCAAAATATCTCTCAATTTTCTCATCATCCAGAATGCCGAAACAATCTATAACTGCCAAAGGGCCGCCCGCCATCTCTACCACTTGATCAGGATCCAACTCCAAATAGTTCTTGTGGCGAACAGCCAAAACAACCGCCTCAGAGCCGTTTAGGGCCTCGGCCAAGTCCGGGATCATCCTGAAATCTTCCAGCTGCTCCTGATTGCGGAAAAATTGAGACCAGCTCGTCCCGGCGGCAGGATAGGACTCCTGTTTTTCTATCTCCCACCAGTGCTGGACATATGGATCATGGGCTTTAATTTCCGCCCCCATTTCAGTCAATTTTCTGACGATGATTTCAGACCCACTGTACCGTGTATCTGAGACACCCTCCCGGTATGAGACACCCAAAAGGGTTATCTGTGAAGCGGCCACAATTCGACCCATGTTTCTCAAGGCGTCTCGGACAAGCTGGGCTGCATGCAAGGCCCTGGTATCATTGATATTGATCGCTTCCGGTGTGATCTTGAAAATATCATTTTCAAACCCCAGCAGGTGCTTGTAAGCCCAGAGTCCCAGGCCGCCGTCCTTTGGCAGACAATAGCCTCCGATGCCGGGACCCGGAAAGATGATATTGTTATGTGTCGGGCGGACCTTGATGGCATCGATCACCTTGAGAAGGTCCACACCGTTGGTTTCGGAAAAGAGGCTCCATTCATTGAGAAAGGCGAGAATGGTGGCCCGGTAACTGTTCTCCACGATCTTACAGGTTTCACTTTCAATGGGTCTATCAAGGACCGTCATTGGGAATTTTTCCACATTGACGATCTCCGATAGGAATTGGGTGACTTTTTCCCGGCTTTCCCGATTGACCCCGCTACAGACACGCCAAAAATCTCTGACGGACCTGACATAATCCTTGCCCGGCATCACCCTTTCAAAGCTGTGAGACAACATGGGTTCATCCTTGAGGCCCCTTTTTGCGAACGCCTTTTTAATCAGGGGATAAGCCACATATTCGGTCGTTCCGGGGGGCACGGTCGTCTCAATCAATACCAGACATTGGGGATCGATCCGCTCCCCAATGACCTTGAAACTCTGCTCCAGGGCGCTGATGTCCGCATGTCCGCTCCGAAGATTTCCCAGTTCCTGCTTGAGAAAGTCGCACTGGACATCTACCACGAGCACGTCGGCAAGCTTCAGTGCGTCATAAGTGAACGTGGCTGTGAGGGTCTTTTTTTGGTTCACACAGCGGTCGATCATGGGAGCCACTTCCGGGTCTTCCGAACTAACGGGGGATAATCCCCTGTTAAAAAGAGGGATTTTCCAGAAGCTCCGAGGACTTGGCCTCTGCATGCCGATGACGAATTTATTCGGTTTGCCCGTCTTTCTGTCGACCGTGTCCGCCACCACAGCGGCCATGACGGCGCCAACAAATCCGAGGCCCATGACCACGACAATCTCACGGCCTTTTTCCCTTTGAGCGTCGGCCAGCTTTTTTAAGCGCTCATATTCCTGAGTGTATTCATCCTCACCGGGAAGCTCGAATTTTTCACCATCGGGACTTACAGAATATTCCATTATATCCCCTTTTTATGAAGTTTGAATTCCCTGCACCAAACTGTAGCTTGAAAATTGGTGCGGGGGGTTCATTTAGGATTTTTTTATGAATAATGCAAATTACGGGCCGGTCCACCCATAAGAAGAGGAAAGGCCGTCCACAATTTTGGCAATACTCTACCACCCGACACCCAGCCGTTTATTGAAAATTCCCAAAAATGTCAAGGAATTCCTCCCCCATTTCCTTGCCGTTAGGACCGTATAGGGTCGAGGTTATTGATGCATTTATCAAACAAAGGTTTTGGCGGCTCTCTTTATGAGATCGAGCAGGTCAAATATCCGGGCAACATATTGATCTCGTATGTGAAATTTTGAGTCGCCTTTCCCTCTTAATTCCCTATCGACACTGTTAATAAATTTGAATAGTCTCCTCTGATGGATCCCAAGTTTGTGCTGAATAGGATCGGTAATGATCCCTGAGAAGGAAGTCAGTATCGCAAGCGCTGCCATGAGGGATCCTGTTGATGCGATGACAAGACCCATCGATGCGGAGGCTGGGAAAAGACTATAGTAAAGACCACCCAGAGTCGGCCCAAACATAAAATTGGATATGGCTGCCTGTTGGGCGATCGCTGAGGCAACGGCTCCGCCAGTGGTCAGCACACCGGGGGTCAGTTTACTAAACATCGTGGCCCCAGCGGAGATGGTAATAATATTGCCTGCCAAATCGGCCGCGGCGGTTCTGCTCTTGGAGTATTCGATTAAATTTTCCTCCAGGGCGGCGCGAAATTTTGGGTTTTTTGATTTCAAATAAATCTTGAAAAGATCGCCACTGAAAAGGGATGATATTTCAGGCTGGTTGAGTATCTCCGCAAACAGGGCGTCTTTAAACGATTTGCGATCGCCCTGGGCGTAGGGCAATTCAAGGAGTTCCGTAAATATGACCCAGTTTATTTCCTGTTGAACTTTGGTTTCAAATCCAACAGGTAATCTTTCCAGATGACCAGGAATTTTAATAAAACCCATTTTTTTGAGTAGAGAAGAAGAAGCTTTTGCTCCAATGAATGGCAGCGCCCACAGGATATTGACCGGGGCTTTATAAAGATCCGACCCAAATGCCCTTTTGTTGACTTTGAGTGAGCCCTTAAATGAGAAAAACTTTTTCGAGAATTTGGGCACTTTTTCTTTGCGAGAACGAATATAATTACTGATGGCCCTATCCACGGCGAGACCGGTTTTTTGATTTTTATCCTGTGGGTTCGTGTCGTCCATTATCGAAGATCTCTTCAATTCGGGTCACAAAATCGGCCAAAATCTTGAAACATTGACACCAAAGACTCTCTTTTCTATTATCTATTTCCACATTATTAAAGTAAACGAAAAGTTCCTGATCACCATAAATAAAGGACGGGTCAAAGGTCAAAGGTATAAGGTTCAAGGTTGAAAACTTCCTATCCAGCATTCCGTGAACCTTACAAGGTTAGAGCTATGCTTTTTCCCTCATGCCTTACACCATGTACCTTACACCTTTTTTTATAATACCTTGCTGGTGATCAGGATTACTCTAGAAGCGGCTAATTTCGGTTCTTATAACTATGTTAAGTGGTGGATTTGGGAAAGTAGGAATAGGGCGCAAAGTGAAGAAGACAGATCCCCTCCTTTTATTCAAAGACTGCCGTTTGTGTCCAAGACATTGCGGCGTGAACAGACTCAACCAAAGGAAGGCTGCTCCTCCAAGCTTCTGCGGTGAGAGCTCGCTTCTTCGTGTGGCCCACGTGGGTCCCCATTTTGGAGAAGAGCCACCCATTACAGGCAAAAATGGATCAGGGACAGTCTTTTTTTCAGGGTGTTCTCTCAAATGTTCCATTTGCCAGAATCACCAGATATCAAGAGACGGCCTAGGAAACACCATAAGCGTGCATGATCTATACCTCAGGCTGGAAGAAATGATTAGAGTTGATAAAGTGCACAACATCAACCTTGTAACCCCGGATCACTTTTTTCCACATGTTTTTGAATTAGTTACCCTCCTTCGCCGGAACGGACACGATCTCCCTGTAATCTATAACCTTTCAGGTTATCAGAGCACGACTTTGCTGGCGTGGGCTGAGGATTTTGTCGACATTTATCTCCCCGACTTTAAATATGCGAATCCGGCCCTATCCAAGCACTTGTCTAATTGTAAAGAGTACCCGAGTGTGGCTCTCGATGCCATTTCGGTGATGGTCAGGCAAAAAGGATTTCTAGCCGCATCTGTGGAAGGGACTTCCCTGGCAAAAAAAGGGGTTCTAGTCAGACACATGATCCTTCCCGGTGAGGTTCGAAATTCCATGGATGCCTTGACCAGCCTGTTTTTAGAGTTTGGGAGTGGGTTGCCTATCAGTCTGATGTCCCAGTATTATCCTGTTCTCCCCCAAGAGGGGAGGGATCTTAATCGCCCCATCACCCAAGAGGAGTTCGACAGGGTTTATGCTCATGCACTGGATCTGGGACTCGAAAACCTCTATGTTCAATTTCTCGATAATGGAACATCAATCGAAGGGTGCCCCCCCTCCTTTCTTCCAGATTTCCACCAAAAGAATCCATTTTTGAACACCGTTCCAAAATCAACCATCTAAATTAGGTATCAAGGGACTGTTGCCCAAAGCCTCATAGGCCCCTTTTTGATATGTTAAGATACCTTTTCTTCAACATCAAGGCTCCCACCAGGCAATTCAGAAAAGGCATCAAAACCTGCATTGGATGGGGGTTTGTGCAACAGCCCGTAAACATTGAAATCATCAGATTAGTGTATATTCCTGATCACCATCAAGGTATGGATAAAAGGCTCAAGGCTTAAGGCTCGGGGCGCAGGGTAAAAAAACTCTGAGTTGCTGTGAGCCCCGTGCCCTGTGCCATGCGCCTTTTACCGTTAAACGTATACCGTTTTCAGATGCCTTGATGGTGATCAGGGGCTATTCACAGGATTGACTTCTGTGGGGTGTACTGTTAAAAATGGCGGGTGTGATAAAAAGAATCAGGGCCAATATGACCCTTAAAAAATTGTACCATCGGGATGGTAAAATAAGATGAAAACAGCCTACCTTGATTGTTTTTCCGGGATCAGTGGAGATATGTTTCTGGGGGCCCTACTCGACGCAGGACTTCCATTTGAGACACTGGAAGCGGCTCTTCATACCCTTCCCCTTAAGGATTATAGCCTTGGGATGCGACGGGAAGAAAGGGGACATCTATTTGGAACTCGATTCCTCGTGAGCGTTGATAAGGATAAGCAGGTTGAGAGAGGTATTAGAGACATAAAGAAGATTATCACAGCCGGTGACCTGAGCAATGGCGTAAAGATAAAAAGTATCGAAGTATTTGAGGCGATCGCCGCCGAAGAGGGGAAGATCCATAATCGTCCTCCGGAAGAGGTCCATTTTCACGAAGTGGGTGCCGCAGATTCCATCGTTGATATTGTCGGGACGTTTTTTGGAATAGAGTTTTTGGGCATTGGGTTCATAACGGCCTCTTCACTCCCATTGGGTTCCGGCTTCACAGAGACGGAACATGGAACAATCCCCCTCCCCGCTCCAGCCACCGTGGCTCTTTTAAAAGGCATCCCGGTTTACGATTCCGGGCTCAGGCACGAACTTGTAACCCCCACAGGTGCCGCTCTGGTCAGGGGGCTTGCAGGCTCCTTTGGCGTTATGCCCCCCATGATCGTGGAAAATGTAGGCTACGGGGTCGGTGGCAGAAACTTGCCTGACAGGCCCAACCTCCTCCGCATTCTCGTTGGTCGGGATCAGCCTGAAGACCATATCGAGACAATCGTCATGCTCGAAGCCAACCTTGATGATACGAACCCGGAATGGATGGGTTTTATCATGGATCGATTATTTGAGGCAGGCGCCCTGGATGTGGTTTTTTGCCCGGTTCAGATGAAAAAAAATCGGCCCGGTATTCTCGTTCAGGTCATGGCACACCCGCAACAGCGGGACGAATTAATAGACATCCTTTTTAGGGAAAGCACCACCCTTGGAGTCCGTTTCCGATATAGCCAGAGAAAAGTGCTTCAGAGATCCATAGAGGAAATTGACAGTCCCTGGGGAAAGATCCTCGCGAAGAAAGTTTCGCGACCGGACGGCTCCTTCTTTTTTCAGCCTGAATACGAGGCCTGTAAAAAGATTGCAAAAAAAAACGGCCTTCCCATTAAGGAGATATACTACTGGGTGATTTCATCAAATAAGTAATAGCCGCATCCCCCATAAACATGAAATCGGGTCTCAGAGAGAACCGGAAATTGAATAGCAGCTTGATGTCTGAAATCCAATCTGATACTTTGACATTCAAAGAAGCTTTTGAGAAAGCGGATACATTAGGAAGAACGGCCCTGCTTCTTGCTTCTTGGTTTTTTACCGGACTCATGCCGAAGGCGCCGGGAACCTTCGGGACTCTGGCTGCCATACCCCTGGCCATTGCGGTTAATTACCTGGGCACTATCTACGGGGCCTTTTCTCTGGTGATTTTTATCTCAGTGGCTGTTTTAACATCGGGGCTCAGCCGAAAACTCATTGGCCGGGAGGATCCCCCAGAGATAGTCATCGATGAAGCAGCCGGTCTTTCGGTAACCCTTTTTCTCCTGCCCCTGTCCTGGTTCAGCCTCTCTTTGGGGTTTCTCCTGTTTAGGCTTTTCGATATATTCAAACCCTTCCCCATAAGAAGGTTGGAAAAAATCAAGGGAGGGATCGGGATCGTGCTGGATGATCTTTTGGCCGGGGTTTATGCAAACCTGGTTCTGAGGCTTGTTCTGCTATCTAGTGCGGGGTGAACCGACCGTTCAGGGCACAGGAAATTTCAGGGTTCAAAATCCGACAAATTGGAACGGAAAGCAACGACGTTCATGCATGGCGAGATCATTACCATAGGAAACGAACTCATCTCGGGCCGAACCCTTGATCTAAACGGCTGGTATGCGGCGGGAAGGCTCACGGCGTCAGGGCTCAAGATCACTGGGATCGCGGCGGTGGGAGACAATCCCGAAGAGGTGACGAAGGCATTGAAAATGGCAGTGGAGAAATCTGGTTTTGTGATCGTCACCGGCGGGCTCGGCTCCACCGAGGATGACATGACCAATGAGATTGTAGCAGATGCCCTCAACCGACCCCTGTGCCTTGACAAGCAAATGTTCGAGCAAATTAAAAGTTATGTTGCTGCAAGAGGAATTGAAATGTCCTCCTCCCTTGAAAAAATGGCCTGGATGCCGGAAGGCTCGAAGATTCTAAATCCGAGAGGGAATGTATGCGGTTTTTCACTTGTCGAAGACAAAGTTCGGCTCTATTTTCTTCCCGGGGTGCCGGATCAGATGCGTTACTTGATGGACAGATATGTCCTCCCTGAGATTCTGAACCATGTCAAAACACTGCCCGTCCTAAGACAGAGGATCTTAAAGCTTTATGGCCTCAATGAACCCGGCATGGCCGAAATTTTAAAAGATCTTCCGCGGAAAAACGAAAATATCCTTCTAGGATTTTATCCCCATTTCCCGGAAAACCATATTACCATCAGCCTTCGGGGCCAAGATGAACGGACCGTCATGCGGGAACTGGATAAGGCAGAGCAGGAGGTAAGATCCCTTTTAGGTCCTTACATTTTTGCGAGTGGTGTTGAGAGTATGGAAGAGGTGGTGGGTGAAAAGCTGAGAAACAAAGGGCTTACTATCTCTGTGGCGGAATCCTGCACAGGAGGTCTAATCGGTAATTTGTTGACGAATACCCCGGGCAGTTCAAACTATTTCATGGGCGGGCTACTGGTTTATAGCAACCAATCCAAGATAGACCTCCTGAACGTGTCCCAAGAGGTGATAGAAAAAAAAGGGGCGGTGAGTGACAAAACGGTTCGGGAGATGGCCGAGGGTGTGAAAAAAAGGATAGGGACCGATATCGGGTTGGCTGTAACGGGTATTGCGGGTCCAGAGGGTGGTAGTAGAGAAAAACCGGTTGGAACCGTCCATATTGGTTTGTCCACAGACCGGGAAACTTTTGCCGGAAAATATCGCTTCTGGGGGACGAGAAAGCAGATCAAGAAAAATACCGCCATAATGGCGTTGGATTGGGTTAGAAGGTACCTGAATGGAGATCCGTTCCTTCCTGGCCTTTGAGTTGCCGGTAGACATAAAAAAAACTGTAAAAAGGGTCACCGGGGAGATCCGGGATTCCGGTCTGGACGCACGGTGGGTTAAGGCGGAAAATATCCACCTCACCATAGTCTTTCTGGGCAATGTCAAAACGGAAGAAATAGATAGTATCGGAGAGAAGGTTCGGAATGTATGTCCGGAATATGGATCCTTTGACATCGCCTTAAAGGGGGTGGGATGCTTTCCAAGCATGCGGCGACCAAGGGTCCTGTGGTTAGGCCTCGATGGCGAGATAGAGAGGATGTCTCATTTCAGGGATGACCTTCAAAGAGCCCTCAAAGCCTTCGGGATAAAAGAGGAGAAGAGACCATTTAAACCTCACCTCACTCTCGGTAGATTTCGGTCAACGCGTAAGATGGGCTCTAAGCTGGAAGAACTTCTGTCGAAATATGCGGCGTTGGAGAGTCCGGTTGAATCCTTGAATGAACTGTATCTTTTTAAAAGCGATCTGAAACCGGGAGGTGCGGTTTATACAAAACTGAGATCATGGCCCTTGTCCGGAGACAAATAGAAAAAACCCGTTTTTATGCTGTCCTGCTGAAAGAGACTTTCGGAAGGACAGCGGCTGTTCGCAAGAATAGCAGAAATAATCCTGGTTAAATAATCACAATTTGGGCACACTTTCATGTGTCTAAAACGGTGTGTCTACGACTGTGCGTCTACGACACATAGGAAAATACTAAAGGGGGTGTAAGCATGGCAGATCATAAAGATAGGGAAAAGGCGGTAGATCAAGCCATCTCGCAAATAGAGAGGCAATTTGGCCGGGGGGCCATCATGAAGATGGGGGAGGATAACATCCCCGATATACCAGCTATCTCCACCGGTTCCATTGCCCTGAATTTGGCACTTGGCATAGGCGGTGTGCCCCGAGGAAGGGTGGTGGAAATTTATGGTCCCGAGTCGTCAGGGAAGACGACCCTGGCCCTGCACGTAGCTGCAGAGACCCAGATTCTGGGAGGCATGGTGGCTTTTATCGATGCGGAGCATGCCCTCGATGTAAATTACGCCAGGCGGTTGGGCGTCGATGTGGACAGCCTTCTGGTTTCACAGCCCGACACAGGCGAGCAGGGACTGGACATTGCGGAGATCCTGGTCCGGAGCGGCGCCATCGATACGTTGATCATCGACTCTGTTGCGGCCCTGGTGCCAAGGGCTGAGATCGAAGGAGACATGGGTGACTCGCATATGGGGCTTCAAGCGAGATTGATGTCGCAGGCCCTCAGAAAATTGACCGGCACGATCAGTAAATCCATGACGTGCGTTATATTTATTAATCAGATTAGGATGAAAATTGGTGTGATGTTTGGAAGTCCGGAGACGACCACCGGGGGGAACGCCCTGAAATTTTATGCCAGTCAGCGGTTGGACATTCGTCGTATAGGCGCCATCAAGGAAGGGGATCAGATCATCGGGAACAGGACCCGGGTCAAGGTGGTCAAAAATAAGATAGCCCCACCCTTCAAGGAGGCTGAGTTTGACATCATATATGGCAAGGGCATTTCAAAGGAGGGGGATATTCTTGATTTGGGTGTGTCTTTAGGAGTCATTGAAAAAAGCGGCTCATGGTACTCCTCGGATGGTGAGCGGATGGGACAGGGAAGGGAAAACGTAAAGGGATTTTTGGTGGAAAACCTGGATATCAAGGAACATATTACCGATCTCATTATGGAAAAGACAGGGCTTAAAAAAGTCGAAGAAAAACCCCAAGAAGAAGCAGAAAAGGAACAGGCAGGTAAATGAAAGGTTAAAGGGATAAGGCTCAAGGCACAAGGTAAAAAAACTCTAAGTTCCACTGCACTGTGTACCCTGCGCCGCATATTTACACCCTAAACCTTTTGCCTATGAAGACTTCATAGAAGCTGGCAAGTTCCTGTTTTACTCAGGGTGAGCTTATCTCTGAAGCAATGAAATGTGACGTTATTATCAAAAATATTTAAAAAGTAATAAAAGGTAATTGCATGGATTTTAGAGAGATCAGAAGAACATTTTTAGATTTTTTTCATGCGCAGGGACACGAGATCATAGATAGCTCCTTCCTCGTACCAAGAGATGATCCCACCCTTTTGTTCACGAATGCAGGGATGGTTCAATTCAAAGGCCTTTTCCTTGGAGAAGAGAAGCGAAGCTATGCCCGAGCCACGACCTCCCAAAAATGTGTGCGAGCGGGGGGGAAACACAACGATCTGGAAAACGTCGGGTACACACCAAGGCATCATACATTCTTTGAGATGCTCGGGAATTTTTCTTTCGGGGATTACTTTAAGGAGGAAGCCATATCCTGGGCCTGGGAGCTCCTAATAGATTACTATAAACTCCCTGCCGATAAGCTTTGGATCTCAGTCTTCAAAGATGATGATGAGGCCTATGGGATTTGGGAAAACGAAATAGGCATCCCTGCAGAAAGAATCGTCCGATTGGGTGAAAAGGACAATTTTTGGGCCATGGGGGATGTCGGTCCTTGCGGCCCTTGCTCTGAAATTTTGATCGATCAAGGGGAATCCATGAGCTGCGGGAGACCCGAATGCGGGCCCGGTTGCGATTGTGATCGGTATTTGGAAATTTGGAACCTTGTGTTCACCCAGTTTGATCGTGATTCGGAAGGAAACCTGACACCGTTACCAAAACCAAATATCGACACCGGTATGGGCCTCGAAAGGATTACAGCGGTTGTGCAAGGGGTGACGTCCAATTATGAAACGGACATCTTTAAACCATACATCACGGAGTTGGAGACGTTATCAACGAAACGCTACGGGGAAGATAAAAGACAAGATATTTCTTTCAGAGTCATTGCAGATCATGCTCGTGCGGCCGCTTTTCTGATTGGTGACGGGGTCATGCCTTCCAATGAAGGACGTGGGTATGTTTTGAGACGTATTATAAGAAGGGCTATACGATTCGGGCAGGTTCTTGGTATCAAAGACCCGTTTCTGTACGGGGTGGCTAACCGGGTCATTGACATCATGGGCCGGGATTATGGGGAGCTGATCTCCTCACGCAGCTTTATCGAAGGGGTTGTCATCAGCGAGGAAAAACGGTTTGCCGATACACTCTTTTACGGCATGAAAGTCTTGGAAGAAGAGGTGGACAAATTAAGGGAAAGGAAAGAAGACACTATCCCGGGAAAGCTTGCCTTTAAGCTTTATGACACCTATGGATTATCTGTGGATATCGTAGAGGATGTGGCCCGTGAAGAGGGATTAAAAGTAGATTTGGCAGGGTATGCGAAGGCCATGGAAAGGCAAAGGACCCAGTCGCAAGAGTCCTGGAAGGGAAGCGGTGAAGAGGCTGTCCCGGAAGCTTATCGGAAATTGAGCACGAATGGACTTGCGACCCAATTTTTGGGTCATCAGACCCTTTATTCAGAGTCCAAGGTGTTGGCGATCCTGAAGGGAGGAAAGGAAGCATCTTCCATTGGGACAGGGGATGAGGCGGAAATCATTCTTGACCGGACCCCTTTCTATGGAGAAGCAGGCGGACAGGTTGGTGATACAGGATGGCTGGTCCGGAATGGCATGAAATTACGGGTGACGAATACCCTGAAGTTCAACCAAGGCCTCATCGTCCATCAGGGAAGGATGGAAGGGGGTGACCTTTCCCTTGGGGAGAGGGTAGAGGCCAAGGTCGATGAGGAAAAGCGAAAAGCGACCGCTCTTAATCACACGGCGACTCATCTGCTTCACGCTGCCCTCAGGGCGATACTGGGAGATCATGTCAAGCAGGCGGGTTCATTGGTCGCTCCGGACAGGTTTCGTTTCGACTTTAGCCATTTTACCCAGGTGGATCATGAAAAACTCAAAGAAGTGGAAAGCCTTGTCAACAAATATATAACGGAGAACTTGCCCGTTTCCTCCGAAGAACTGCCCAAGGAAGAGGCCATGAAGAGCGGCGCCATAGCCATCTTTGAAGAAAGGTATGGAGATCTGGTTCGGTTGGTTCGAGTGGGAGACGGTATAAGCATGGAATTGTGCGGCGGAACCCATACTACCAGATCCGGGGATATCGGGTTTTTCAAAATCATAAGCGAGAGTGCGGTTGGAGCCAATGTGCGTCGGATTGAGGCGTTGACTGCAAGGGCGGCCCTTGAACATATTCAGAACCAGGATGATGATTTGAGGTTTGTCGCTTCAATTCTTAAAACAACTCCGGAACAGATAAAGGATCGGGTTGACCGGCTTTTAAAAGAACAGAAACTGCGCGATAGGGAACTCGAGTCCCTCAAGGCTAAACTTCTTTCCAGTGAGTCGGGTGAACTGCTTGAAGGAATGAAGGAGGTCTCGGGGACCAAAGTGTTGGCCAGGGAAGTAGGGGTCGAATCACCAAAAGAATTAAGAGAGTTTGCCGATCGAGTAAAGGAGAAGCTCCAATCCGGGGTTATCGTTCTCGGTTCGAAGAAGGCCGGCAAGGCGTTGTTGATCTGTTTGGTCACCAAAGATCTTCATGATCGCTACCATGCGGGTGAGATAATCCGCCGTTTGTCAGAGATCGTGGGAGGCAAAGGTGGGGGCCGTAAGGATATGGCCCAAGGAGGGGGAAGTAAGCCGGAGGCTCTTGGTCAGGCTCTTGAATGTGTGGATCAAATGATTCAAGGCACGGACTGACCCCATCATATTTGCGTCTTTCAAACTGAAAGTATCATTCATGCTGAAAGAGTCTTTCGGCATGAATGATACTTTCAGCAGGACTGCGGCTATGCATTCGGATAGATATAATAAACCCCGACTGAAGCTCGGGGTTCCTTAACAAGTGTGATCTTCTAATTTTCTATTTTTTTAACGGTTAGTTTCTCTTTAATTATGCTGATCTTCTCCATGGCCTCATGATATTGCCCCATGTCGGGATAATTCTGAAGAATGTAGTTATACCTGCCGAGTGCTGCTCTGTAAAAACCCTTTTTAAAGTAAAAATTGCCTACATAAAGCTCATATTCCGCTAATAAGATGATGCAATTCCTGAGTTTTTTTTGGCCCCGAGCGGCATATTCACTTCTTGGGAACTGCCTCACCAGCCTTTCAAATGTTTCTTTTGCCTTTAAGGTATGCACATGTTCACGATCAACCGTCTTTATCTGCTCAAAATTGCACATCCCCTTCTGGTAGATAACATAAGGGATATTCTTATTTTTTGGATGGAGTCTTTCGAAATCATCATAGGCCTCATAGGCCTCATCGAAATCGCCCCGCTTGAACAGAGCGTCCGCTGTTTTTAGCTCCGCTGTTATGGCGTATTTGCTATAGGGGTACCTGTCCCTGATATCCTGGAAGGCTTCAAAGGCGCGTTCGTAGTTTCCAGACTCCATATCTGACAACCCTTCCTGCATGAGCTGGTCAGGGCTCTTATCCTCACTATCGCCAAAATATTTGTCTATGGAAGAACAGGCGCCCAAAAGGAAGATGGCCATCGCTCCAATGAATATATATTTAAAACTCAAACCCAACTTGCATTAACTCCTAATCATGCTGTCCGGCTTAATGTGGCTTTCAAGCTGAAAGTGTGTTTCAGCCGGACAGCCGCTGTCCGACTGAAGGCTTGGAGGTGGGGACGTCTTCTTATTGATCAAGACCTTCCAGGTATCTTTCCGCAGTATAAGAGGCGGCAGCGCCTTCTCCAACTGCGGTTGAAATCTGACGAAAAAGTTTTGCGCGGTTGTCTCCCGCTGCAAAAACACCCGGAATTGACGTTTCCATGTTGTTATCAGTGACGATGAACCCGTTATCATTGAGTTCTAATAGACCATTTACGAGCTCGGTATTGGGAATATTCCCTACAAAAATAAAAACGCCTTGCACGGCCTTGCGAGATATTTCTCCCGTCTTGACATTTTTTAATTCGACACCTTCAACCCCATTCTTCCCCAGAATTTTCAAGGGAATCGTATCCCAGATAAAAGAGATTTTTTCCTCCGCAAAGGCCCGCTCCTGGAGCAATTTGATGGCCCTTAAACTGTCCCTTCGGTGGATATGGTGGACTTTCGTGACGAAACGGGTCAAAAAAAGGGCTTCTTCAACGGCCGTATCTCCCCCCCCGATGACGGCAACTTCCTGATCCTTGTAAAAAGGACCATCGCAGGTGGCACAGTAGGAAATCCCCTTGCCTGCAAGGGATTCCTCGCCCTCGATGCCAAGTTTTTTCCATGTGGCCCCGGTGGCAATAATAAGAGACTTGGTCTCGAATTTTTCTTTGTGGGTGGTAACAATTTTCTGATCTCCGGAGAGTTCCAATCCGGCAACTTCATCGCTCTGAATCTTGAGACCAAACTTTTCCGCCTGGTTCTTCATCCGGTCGACCAGTTCAAATCCTGAAATACCGTCAGGGAACCCTGGATAGTTTTCAACCCAGTCGGTGTTCATGACCTGACCGCCAGGGGCAAGTTTTTCCAGCATCAAAACATTGAGACGCGCCCGCGCACTATAGAGACCCGCTGTTAGTCCTGCCGGACCGCCGCCTATGATAATTAGATCGTACATCTACAGGAGCTTTTTGAGTTCTGCTTCAATGGAACTCTTCGGCTGTGCACCGATGATAGTATGGGCCAC
This sequence comes from Desulfatiglandales bacterium, assembly GCA_030145585.1. Taxonomy (GTDB): domain Bacteria; phylum Desulfobacterota; class DSM-4660; order Desulfatiglandales; family HGW-15; genus JAQYVK01. Next base: position 27,032 of record JAQYVK010000307.1, read on the forward strand.
TTCCCCGCCTTTGAAAAGGATTAGGGTAGGGATGTTCCTTATGCCGAACTTAGCCGGGGTCTGCCGATTCTTGTCCACATCCATCTTGGCAACCTTGATTTTACCCTCATATTCATTGGCCAATTCTTCGACTACGGGAGCCACCATTCGGCAAGGACCGCACCATTCGGCCCAAAAATCCACCATGACGGGCAAATCGGATTTTACGATCTCCGCATCAAAGTTATCGTCTGTGACTTGTACCAGGTCAGCCATATTAATCTCCTTTCAACGATCTTTTTTAATTGGCTCATACCGTAACATCGCCTCTAAGCCTTGTCAACTTCACCGCATATTGTTAGCCGCCTCATGCCCCATTTTTTGTTATAAGGATTTGGATTGACTAAACGGCCGGAATTAAGAAGAATGATGGAAAACCAGAAGTCAGCCGCCGTCGTTTGCCCGCGTGCGACAGGCCAACTATGGCGGCCAAGGAATACAGAATAAGGATACAAGAAGAAGAGCCGGTTCTAGGGGGGGCATGAAAAAAGCTACGAAACTGATCTATGTCTGTCAAAGCTGCGGGTACGAAACACCAAAGTGGATGGGAAGGTGTCCGGATTGCAGCCAGTGGAACGCTTTTGTAGAGGAGATACCGGGGGCAGGACTCAAATCCGGTATGCTTGCTTCGATGGGGCAGCCCCAAAACATTGATGCCATATCTCTCGATCCGGAACTTCGTTTTGAAACGGGTATCGCCGAATTTGACCGCACATTAGGCGGGGGCCTTGTGCCCGGCTCCATGGTACTTATCGGGGGAGATCCCGGCATTGGAAAATCGACGCTTATTCTTCAAGTGGTTGGAAGACTCTCTCAAAACGGGCTTAAATGCCTCTATCTTTCAGGGGAGGAATCACCTCAACAGATCAAACTGCGGGCCGAACGTCTTTCTATTCATTCGCAGGACCTGTTTATCCTGACCGGGACCTGTATAGAACATCTCTTCGAAAGGCTGGATGCGCTGAAACCGGACCTCCTCGTCGTGGATTCCATTCAGACCGTCTATACGGAAGCCCTCCCATCTGCGCCTGGAAGTGTGGGGCAGGTCAGGGAGGTCGCTGCGCGACTCATGAATTGGGCAAAAAAGACCGGCATCCCGACTTTCCTGATCGGTCATGTCACAAAGGAAGGAGCCATTGCGGGTCCCAAGGTCTTAGAGCACCTGGTGGATACGGTCCTCTATTTTGAAGGCGACAGAACCCATGCCTTCAGGATCCTCCGTTCGGTAAAAAACCGTTTCGGCGCTACCAACGAAATCGGTGTCTTTGAAATGAAGGAGTCGGGACTTCAGGAGGTGGGAAATCCTTCGCGGATTTTTTTAGAGGAAAAACCTGAAGATGCCTCAGGTTCCGTGGTGATTCCCTGCCTTGAGGGTACCAGACCGGTCCTCTTAGAGATTCAAGCCCTGGTCGGTCCTAGTCCACTTGGGATGCCGCGCCGAACGGCAGTTGGCGTGGATCATAATCGCATATCCCTTCTGGTGGCAGTCCTTGGGAAAAGAATGGGCCTGGAGATGGGGGACCAGGACATCTTTGTAAATGTGGCCGGCGGCCTGAGAGTGGATGAGCCTGCGGCGGATCTGGCGATTGTTTCCGCCATGATCTCAAGTTTCCTCGACCGACCCGTGGACAACAACATGGTCCTGTTTGGAGAAGTCGGCCTTGCGGGCGAGATTCGGGGTGTGAGTCAGCCGGAATTAAGGATCAAAGAGGCTAAAAAACTGGGATTTACCAGATGCCTCCTCTCAAAGAGCAACATGGACGGCATTCGTTCTCCTGCAGGCATGAAACTTTTGGGTGTGGATTCCGTCAAGGGATTGATGGATGTCCTTTTTTAGAACCGGGTCGGTTCAGTCTTTCGCCCAAAGTCACTTCGATAAAACCGTCAACGTTTCTTCCCGCGCTTTCTCGTAGGCCTCCGGTCCCCTTTCCAGTTTGCTCGGACCCACCGCGGGGGCGTTGGTGATGACTTCGACAACTTCGATACCCCGTTCCCTGACCCGTTTACACTGTCTAAGGTAGGCCTCATGGCGAGAAATGTTGACGGCAAGATGTTGGATATGCCAAGGGGTCAACCCCCTATTGAGAAAGCTGTTCTTGCGATCCCCGATGTTATCCGATGCAATAAAGTGAACAATAATTTTATCCGGTCGAACTTCGTCTGCCAAGGCCTCGACAGGGGCCTTGCTGACCATCCCTCCATCTACGAATAGAGAGCCGCCGATCTCCACCGGTTTGAAGAGCATAGGCACGGAACCGGAGGCCTGAATGGCCTGAATGAGCGGCCCCCGGGTGAAAATTTCTTCTCTCCGGAGGGTCAGGTTGGTGGAAACGATAATCAAGGGAACCGGACAATCTTCAATAAATTTGGCGGGGATTTTCTCCAACAGCTTGCTGAATCCTTCTCCACGGAGGTAGCCCGTATAGCCCTTGAGCCGCCTCAAGACCTTCTTTAAGATGACCGGTAAGGGATCGGGGTCCCAAAAATGGGATTTCTTCACATTGAAAAGGGTCTCTTTGATATCCGGGTCGCTCATAGAGGTGGCCGCCATGGCAGCCAGGATGGCTCCTGAACTGGCCCCCGCATACCCGATCGGTGTTATTCCAAGCTCACGGATGGCGGAGAGGAAACCTGCGTGGGCAAAGAAACCGAAAAAACCGGATGAAAAGACGACACCCGTTCCGGAAGGTTTTCCTTTTTGTTGCACTATTCCCGCCATTTTACCATTTCGTTCAGGGGGGCCCTCTCCGATCTCGAGTGATTCACGGTGGCATCGGGGTCTCTGTACCCTAATGCAATACCGATGACCACCTGCTTCTCCTCAGGGAGGTTCAAGGTTTCTTTAATCTCATTGTCAAAGGCAGTGATGAGGCCGATAGGACAGGATCCCAGTCCCAAGCCATGGGCGGCGAGGACCAGGTACGCGACAAGAAGCCCAATATCGGTCAGCCGGGCCTTTGAAAAGACCTCATCGATAGTAATGATGATCGCCGTCGGCGCTCCGTAAAAATTGCAGCTCCCCTCGTTGATATAATCCTGGAAAGGTGTGCCTTCCGGAAGATTGGGAAGCATGGATTCGAGGAGGCCTCTCTGCCGTTCTACGAAATATTCCTGAAGGGGACGCTTGGCACCCGGGCCACAAGAGATATTTCTTTCCCTCATCCTTTTTTCCAAAAGTCGGCTCAGCCTTTTCCGCTCTTCTCCAGAAACAATCGTGATCTCCCAGGGTTGTATGTTGATGGCCGAAGGTGCCTGGGTGGCCAGGGAAAGCAGTCGTTCGAGGGTTTCCTTCTCAACCGGTTTGTCAAGAAATCCCCGGGTACTTCGCCTTTCATCAAGAGCCTCTAAAATGTCCATACTGTGCGCTCCTTGTGACTATGAATAATTTGTAGCATTTTAGACAGAATGCCTGATTTATTCAATCCAAATCTCCTATTGGTTCATCAAACTAAAATTAAGGAAGTCTTTTTCATTTATAGCCATTTCCCTTGACCCTCTTAATTATCTGGGATAAATAGGAAATAACTCACAATAAATTGTACAAAACAAATAGTATTTAGGTTAATAATGCTTGAATAGTTTCTGCTTTTGGGTACAGGTTTCAGATGACATCATATCTTAGACTAAATGCTTTAAGGAGGTGAACTTATGAAATATTATTTCAACAAAACACTTGATATTTCGTTTGATGAGGCCATTGAGAGGGTCACAGAAGAACTCAAGAAAGAGGGGTTCGGGATTCTCACGGACATCGATGTCCAAAACACATTGAAAAAGAAACTGGATGTCAGCTTCAGAAAATATAGAATATTGGGTGCGTGTAATCCCCAGTTTGCTTACAAGGCTTTGCAGAACGAAAGTCGGATAGGCACCATGTTACCATGCAATGTCATCGTACAAGAGACTGAGGGAGGTGATATTGAGGTGTCCGCCGTAGATCCAATTTCGTCCATGCGGGCCGTTCAAAATCCCGACCTCGAAGATATCGCAAACCAGATCCAAGCCAAACTAAAAAGTGTCGTCGATAGTTTATGAGAAATAATTAGAGTTATGCTCGATAAATAGGTCGCATTATTATTTATGGATCACCCCCTCCCAAACCCTCCCCCTCGAGGGGGAGGTGCTGACTGTAGATGCTCAATTTCTTACAGTCAGCCTATGAGCTGACTGTAGATGCTCAATTTCTTACAGTCAGCCGGGCAGGGTGGGGGTGTAGTGACTTTCAAAAGGTATTTAGAAACTAGAACCCTCGTTCGATTCTAAACAGGAAGGATAACTGACTGTGACACCACAAATCGCTCTATCACTTTTCATTTTGGCAATGGCCATCATGTTCTTCGTCACCGAATGGCTCCCTATGGAAGTTGTGGCATTGCTGGTCCTGGGCACTGTTGCAATCACCGGGTTGGTAAACCCTACTGAAGCTCTATCCGGTTTTAGCAGTCCGGCGGTCGTGACGGTTTGGGCGGTGTTCATTCTCAGTGGCGGTCTTACTCGGACGGGGGTGGCAAACATCATCGGTCGAAACATTTTGCGGTTGGCGGGTAAACGAGAGTTCTTCATTGTAACGGTTGTGATGCTGAGCGCCGGTATCATGTCAGCATTCATGAACAATGTGGCTGTGGCGGCGCTGATGTTGCCCGTGGTCATGGACATCTCCCGTCAAACGGGCCATCCCGCCTCGAGATTACTAATGCCTTTGGCTTACGGCTCATTGCTGGGGGGGCTCACTACATTAATCGGAACACCCCCCAATATTCTGATCAGTGAAGCACTCCGTGATAATGGCCTAACGCCTTTCAAGTTTTTTGATTATACCCCTGTAGGTGCTGCGGTGATGGTAGCAGGGGTTGTTTTCATGGTCTTGATAGGCCGCTATCTTTTACCTTCGAGAGACGTCACGAGAGAATCCTCCACAACAGGCCAGTTGAGCCTAAGGGACCGCTACGAATTGAGCGAACGGATGTTTCTGATGCGCATCCCGGCGAACTCAGTTCTGGTGGGCAAGAAACTTAGGGAAAGTCGTCTCGGCTCAGCCTTGGGCCTTCATGTCATGGGTATCATCCGGAACAGTCGGACTGAAGTGGCGCCGGAGCCATCCACAATCCTTTTTTCAGGAGATCGTTTAATTGTGGAGGGGCGGCCAGATCAAATGGATGAGCTAAGTCACTGGCGAAAATTGGAAGTTGAGCAACGTAGCGCGCAACTTGAAAAGCTCTTTTCACCAAATACAGCCGTTGCCGAAGTTCGTCTGTCAGCCGGTTCAAATCTCATTGGGAAGACATTAAATGAAGCGGGCTTTCACGATCGTTTCGGGGTAAACATCTTGGTGATACGCCGCGGGGACACATTGAGGCGAAGTGACCTTCAGGATGAACATTTAGAAGCGGATGATACCTTACTCCTTCAAGGCATCGGCGACCGACTGGAATCTATTGAAAAGGTCGATGACTTTAAATCTTTCAGACTTGTCTCCGTAGATGATCTGGAGAAAATCTACCGTCTGCATGAAAGGCTCTTGATAGTAAGGATTTTGGAAGGTTCGACACTGGTTGGTAAGTCTCTTCAGGAAAGTCGACTTGGTGATGCTTTAGGCATGAGAGTGCTCAGTTTTTTTAGGACGGATGAAACAATGGTCATGCCTGAGGCGGGGGAGCTTTTATCGGTGGGCGACCGTCTCATGATGCTTGGTAAAATGGATGACTTATTCATCTTGCAGGGGTTGGAACAACTGGAGATCGAACAGGAGGTCCTGCCGGATATCAATGAATTGGAATCCGCACGCGTCGGGCTGGTGGAAGGGATGCTCTCACCTAGAACAACTTTGGCAGGAAAGACACTCCGCCAGATACACTTCCGTGAGAAATACGGATTGAGTGTCGTGGCCATTTGGCGTGCAGGGAAGATCCTTCGTACCAATATTCGTGATATTGCCTTGCGCTTTGGTGATGCATTGCTCCTTTATGGCCGGCGCGACAAACTCGGAATGCTCGGGCTCGAGCCGGATTTTTTGGTCCTGACCGAATCCGCTCAAGAGACCCCACATTTTGGGAAGGCAAAGGTTTCTACTCTCATTATGTTGGCCGTACTTTTGCCTGTCATCATGGGTCTTGTCCCTATTTTTATCAGCGCGGTTATAGGAGCCGCGTTTATGGTGCTCTTTCGATGTCTGACCATGGAAGAAGCCTATCGTGATATCGAGTGGAAGGCCGTTTTCCTCATCGCCGGGATGTTACCGCTGGGTAACGCCCTAGACCAGACCGGTGCAGCCAAATTCCTGGCAGAAGGGGTTGTATCCATAATCGGACCGTTCGGCCCGAAAGCGGTGTTGAGTGGTTTGATTGTGCTTACCTTTATTGCAACTTGCTTCATTCCCACCGCCGCACTTGTCGTCATCATGGCACCGATAGCGATTAGTACCTCAGTCAATATGGGGATATCCCAATATGCTCTCATGATGGCAGTAGCCATGGCGGCGTCGGCCAGTTTTATGACGCCAATATCTCATCCTGCCAACATCTTGGTCATGGGCCCGGGGGGGTACCGATTCATAGACTACTTAAAAGTTGGCTTACCGCTCAGTCTGGTCGTCCTCTTGGTGCTTGTGTTCGTTCTGCCCTACTTCTGGCCATTGGTCGGATAGCTTGAGATATGTGCCAACAATTAGTTTGATCTAAACCCACCGCTTCTAGCGGTGGAACCGGAAAAGTTCACCCGTTCCGGCGAGAATATAGAATACTCGTTAGCGGCAGAGTAAAGCATTTTTTGAACGTCCAACATCGAACATTGAACATTGAACATCGAATGATGAACTCGCGTCGCTCGGCTATTTAATAATAAATTTAGCATGCCTTATTCAAAATTCGACGTTGGACGTTGGATCTGCCTGAGGTTTATCCGCCTTAGGAGGGCAGACAAGTGCTTGCTCGCCTTTGGCGAGTTCGACGTTCCTAGTCTTTTCGTTTTAACAGAAGCGTCTTTGATATAGTTTAGTAATCTTGAAAATGGCATTGTTTTCAGACCCCTTCGAGGGGTCTTCCAGAGGCCTTCCGCTCTGCGGAAGGAGCCTCACTTCCATTTCTAATGATCGAATGACGTGATGTTAAGAAAGGAGGCCCTATGTCAAATCATATTCTACTCTATGTAGGATCCGCCCTACCACTGCTATGGGGAATAGCCCACCTGTTCCCCACAAGGTCTGTGGTCGAAGGCTTTGGTGACATATCCCTCGAAAATAAGAGAATCATCATGATGGAATGGATCATCGAGGGTGTTGCACTCATTTTCATAGGGTTTCTTGTTGCAACAGTCACCTACCTGGATTACACAAGCTCCATATCGAGAACCATATACTGGCTCTCGTTTGCGATGCTGAACACTCTGTCGCTCGTCTCCGTTTTTACCGGATTCAGGGTGGGTTTTCTACCCTTCAAATTGTGTCCCTTCATCTTTACAACCTCTTCCATCTTGATTGTTTTGGGCGCGTACCTTTAGCTTCCACCTTTGGAAAATCTATCATGTATCGGTGTGTACTCTTGACCGGCACCTTGTAGAGAAGAATGGGGGATAAAAGGGGTGACACAGGCTTTATCATCTTTAGCCTTGGGGATATGTAGAAGTCATCTCAAAAATAGAAAAATGGTTCGAGGTCAAGGACGGCGCAAGGATCTGAAGAATCCCGACCACAGGTCGGAATTCTTCTAAGGCGTCCGAAAGGACGCCAGGACGCACAGAGATCGGCCCTTCGATTGCCGGTTGTGAAAATTGACCCTTACAACCGGCCACTCAGGGTCATGAGCCTGTCGAATGAGCCATTTAGCATTTTTGAGATGGCTTCTATATTTCTTGGAGGGCCTTGAATAGAAGACAAGACAGGGTACAGAGCAAACCCATAATGAATATCCCAATCTGAAAATTCCACGCGTCAGCCACCGCACCCAATATAAAGGGGGCAAGACCGGGCCCCATCAATCCGGCAATACCCATCAGCACCCCGGTAAAAAGGCTACGTTCGTTGAGGTCCGTTATTTTGGAAATGGCCACGAGACCTGCGGGGAAAAAGGCAATGCTAAATGTGGCTTGGGCCAAAAGCATCACCACAAGGAGCCAAAAAGAATGGGCCAAGGAGAGCCCTACGGTCGTGATGCCTGTGGCCAATGCTAAAAATAATAAGATTCGTTTTAAATTAAAACGATCTATGACGAATCCTATTAAAATCGTCGATACAAAGCTCCCCACCCTCGAAAGTCCGAAAATAGAATTGGCAAGCTCCATTTGTATTCCCCTCTCTTTAACGAGGTAAAGGGGGATAATGTTAAAAACACCCATCGTTGCTGCACCACAAATGCTCCATAGAATGGTGATGATCCAGAAATCCTTACGCTTCAGTATGACCGACAACCGTACTCGCTTTTCTTTCTCCGGGGGGGAATCGGGAGAAAAAATAAAAAAGAAAACGATCGCGATGAAACAGGCGCCACCTGCCAGGACAAAAAGGGATCTCCAATGAAAAAAACGTAGAGCAAATACCGTGATAAGGGGGATGGTGAGTAAGCTGAAGCCCGTCGCTGTCTCATGAAAAGAGATGGCCTTCCCCCAATTGTCCCGCTCGAAAATAGAAGTGATGAGAGGGATCGCGCAGGGTGGGTATAACCCTGCTCCGATACCAAGAAAAAATAGGACACCCACAAACTGATGGTAAGTGCCGGCGAATCTCAGGGCCAAAAAATTCAGCATTACAAACAGTGAACAGAAAAAGATAGACTTTTTATAACCGATGCGGAGAGAAAGAAAGCCTGACGAAAATACGGCAATCGTATGACCGATATAGAATGATAAAAACAGACTTCCGGCCAAGGAATGGCTTATGGCAAAGTCGTCTTCAATGAGGGGTAGAAGAGGAGTTATGAGCGTCCGTGTGGAAAAATTGAGATACCATAAGGTCCAAAAGAGGAAAAGGAGAAAGATTTTCATGAACCGTTCTATATCCATACTCCTGAGGGATGTCAACGGCTATATCTAAACCAACTCGAACTTGTCACATCTGTGCTGCTGCGGATCTTTCTCTATTGAAGGGGGGCTCTGTCAAGGGTTTACCGATTGACATCAATCCGGTCATTCTTTTACAATATCAAAACGAGGAATTAACAATAAAAGTGAAATAAAGGGCAATACATGCATCTAAAAAGCGTCACGTTCCATCCAAAGAAATACCCCACAAAGGATTATTATCCATATAATCTTCCCATCCTTCATCGAACCAAGGGTCTACGATTTGAAACTCCGGTCTCGATATTTGTAGGAGAAAATGGCACCGGTAAATCAACGTTACTGGAGGCCCTATCGCACAGGTGCGGCATTCATATCTGGCGGAATAAGGAAATGATCCGTTTTGAGAACAATCCATACGAAAAATCATTTTGGGAGTATATTACTGTCGGGTGGGTAAACGGACGGGTGCCGGGATCGTTTTTTGGATCATCAGTGTTCCAGCACTTTGCGCAATATCTGGATGAATGGGCGGCCTCAGATCCCGGCCAACTCAAATATTTCGGGGGCAGGTCCCTGGTCACTCAATCTCACGGCCAGTCCATCCTGTCATACTTTAAGGCCCGATATCGGATAAAAGGTCTTTATCTTCTTGATGAACCGGAGACAGCCCTCTCCCCAAAAAGCCAAATAAATTTTCTGGATCTACTCGTAAAAATGGGTGCAAAGGGTCATGCTCAATTTATTATTGCGACCCATTCACCGATTATTTTATCATGCCCAGGGGCTACGATCTTCAGTTTTGATCACATTCCCATTGAGACCGTTCGTTACGAAGAGACGGAGCACTTTTTGCTGTATAAAAAATTTATGGAGAAAGGCCCAGGACTTGAATAAGATATACGTCGAGTCAACCGATCAGGATAGGAGGCAAATCATGAAGAAAATGCTCCTTTTTATAGCCCTTATTCCGCTTATGGCTTCTCAAAGCTTTGCAGGAAGCAATGCCAATTTTGTTATCGCTTTTTCTGGCGCAAAAAGTACCGCAACAAGTCTGATAAAAAAAGCCGATTATCTTTCAGTCCCCGCTGACCATAAGTAGCAAACAAAAAGATCCCAGTGAACGATTTGCTGAAATTCGAAAGGCCCAAGATTTAATTGTTTCTCAAGCTCTCAAACACCCGGATCTCCTTGTACACAAGGGGGCTATTACCCTATCCCCCAGGCCCACGTCAAAATTATCCTATTCATCCGGCGGATCATCAAAAGCCAGGTTTCACTTGCTCACTAAAATGAAAAAAGATGAAGATGTGTATGAAAGTGCCATTCGGGTTAGACAATTCATCGAAACAATTGAGATGCCGGGAAAATCAACCCATGCTTTAGGTCAACTGCAGCTTGCCGTAGACGATCCTGAACGATATCGAAAAGAATTGCTGGAAAATATCTCCAAGGATGTTGCTTTTTTGAAATCTACGATTGGGACAAAAGGTAAGGCATTTATTAAAGGGCTTGAACGTCCTGTCTTGGTCCGGCAGGTTGATGACCGAAACGTTGAACTGTTTATTCACTACGAATTGACAATCGAAATGTCCAGTCAGTCCAATCCGAGGGTGCCATAGAAATGGGATCCTTGAAAATACATCCCATATTGCAATCTTAAAAGATCATGTTATTGAATGACTTCAAAGCCATATTTTCAGGTTCGACATCACCGGACAAAAAAAGTTACAGGGCGA
>JAQYVK010000308.1 GCA_030145585.1 Desulfatiglandales bacterium
TTGCATCGAACTGACGGATGGCTGAAAACCGATCTTCTCATAGATGGGCCTACCCGCAGCACTGGCCCCCAAATTCATCCGATTAATACCCCTCGATTTACAATGGTGAATGGCGTTTTTCGTTATGAGAGATGCAAAACCGTTTTTTCTGTGATCATATTCCGTAAAGACACTATGTAAATGTGCAACTCTATAGGATGGGTCCTCAGGTTTTGGGACCATTGAATTTATAGATATGGCACCACTGGCTACTATTTTATCTTCTTTTTTTACCAACCAGGCTATACATGACCCATTCACCAATTCTTCGTTTAATTTCTTGGTATGGGCCTTATCCATCTTATCGAATTGATGGGCATCAATCTCCAGTCCTTTTAGAGTCCATATTTCTTTAAACATCTTGTGATGATGAGTCACTAAGATTGGAATTTCGCCCACTGTGGCAATATGAATCTGAATATCGGTGTTATTGTCCATACTCAACTCTCTTTTCTCTGCCACCCGCCTATGAGATGAAGGTGTAAATGGAAGACGTATTGCCCCCCTCCCCTTTCCACATTGAAGACCAGCTTGTACCCGGATTGGGCTATGCCCATTTCCGAGGCGATTTCCTTTGCCCTTAAAAACATTTCAGAAATCACGGGTCGATCATTCTCTGAGAGGTCATTGATACTCCGAATATGGTTCTTGGGAAGAATGAGAATATGGACGGGTGCCTGGGGATTCTGGTCCTTGAATGCCACCACCGAATTGTCCTGGTATACGAAGTCTCCCTGTTTCTCACCCTGAATTATCTGGCAAAAAATACAATCTTTCTCCATTAATGTTCACTATCCTTTCTATAAGTGGTTTCGAAACCTCCCCTCAGACACAATATCTTTGTTGGGACAAAGCGTTCAATCCTCAAAATATTAAATATATTCCTCCGGTTTAACACCTTGTCCCGCCGTGATCTTGAACCTGATTGAAGATTTTGAAACCACTTCTAATGTTTAAATCCCTAAACCTTTGAAAGGTGCCAAAATAGGACAGGACCTTTTTTTCTTTTTCCAGAGGCATGGTGGGTTTTAGAGATACCATAGCCTTGGACCAAGATGCAATATCCACTTTGTTAAAGATTCAAAACCCCGTTCTATGGGGGTGATCAGAGTTTCGAGTAAGCTCAGAGGCAATAATTGAGGGATTAGAACGACAAATGTCAAAATCCAAATGCCAAATGAATGCCAAATACCAAATGAATGCCAAATACCAAAACATTTAAAGGCCAAATAATGATCACGAAAAGGGGAAATAGAGATAGCATGAAATAAAAAGACTTTCTTAATGCTCCTGGCCGATCATTGATGTTTTTTCACTTTTCACCAATCTCCGTTTACTGATTACTAATAACTCTCTTTTCGTGTTTTACTTATTTCGTGTTTTCGTGATTGTTCTTATATTTTGGCCGTTAGAGAGGTCTGCTTCCAAATCAAATGCCATGAAAATGAATCCTTGTCTTTTGAGGTCAGATTTGGCAAATTATCCTTATTCAAAACCCAATTCTATTGGGGAAAAAGGGTTAATTCTTATGAAAAAAATCCGAGTGGGTATTATTTGTGGGGGTCAATCAGCGGAGCATGAAGTTTCCCTTCAGTCTGCAAAGAACATCATTGAGGCAATCGACAGGGATAAATATGAAGTGGCTGTGATCGGCATAGACAAGGCGGGCCGTTGGTCACCCTTTGATGAGACCAGTTTTTTGCTTCATGCCGATGACCCGAAGCAAATCACCCTCAAAGACTCTACAGAATTTTTTAGGCTTCAGCCAGGCGGAAGCGATGACAAATGGCTTCAAGTCAGCGGGGCTGGAACAGTTGGTGACATTGATGTTTTCTTCCCTGTCCTTCATGGGCCCATGGGAGAGGACGGGACGGTTCAGGGCCTCCTAAAGCTTGCCAATAAACCGTTCGTTGGTGCCGGTGTCCTGGGTTCGGCCGTCGGGATGGATAAAGACGTCATGAAAAGGCTGTTGAGAGATGCTAAAGTCCCAATCGGCGATTTTTTGGTGCTTCACCATGACCAAAGGGATGATATCCACTTTGATGAGATAAAGACCAGACTCGGGACGCCCGTTTTTATCAAGCCGGCCAATTACGGCTCTTCCGTCGGGATCCATAAGGTCCATAATGAGGATACATTCGATGGAGCCCTGAAGGATGCCTTTTCATTTGACAGAAAAGTTGTGGTTGAGGCGTTTGTTGAAGGGAGGGAATTAGAATGTTCGGTCCTGGGGAACAATAAACCTATGGCTTCCGTCCCCGGGGAAATCATCCCCCGCAAGGATTTTTATTCCTATGAAGCAAAATATATTGATGAAGAAGGCGCCTATTTGAAAATCCCCGCAGAACTTAAAACAACGATTGTCCACCAAATTCAAGATCTGGCCGTTAAAACTTTCAAGGTCCTTTGTTGCAAAGGCATGGCCCGTGTCGATTTCTTTTTGAAAAAAAATAATGACATCCTTGTCAATGAGATCAATACGATTCCCGGTTTCACGAAAATCAGTATGTACCCACGACTCTGGAAGGAGAGCGGTATCCCTTATTCGGAGTTGATTGATCGGCTCATTCAATTGGCCTTGGAACGCTATGAACCCTAATCGTGTTTCCTCATCTTTCGGAGGGTTTCGTCCTTAGGGTAAATGATGAGTGTGTCTCCCGGGTGGATCGGGCGCTTTAGGTCGAGTCGGTTCCAGATCAGGAGTGCTGCGAGGGGGACATCAAACTGCTCGGCAATAATAGAGAGGTTATCCCCTTTTTTCACCACATAGACCGATTTCTTTTCGGTTGCGATAAAATTTTCTTCTAAACTTTTATATCGGGCATGAAAACCGTCTGAAGCACCCTTGGGGATCAGGAGACGGTGTTTTCCTTTAGCGAGATGGTGGCCCCGAATTTCTGGGTTTAGGCTCTTGATATCAATAAAATCGGCTTTCGCCGCCTGTGCCACAATTCGGATCGGCATCTCCCGGCTGCATTTGAACTCAACGGTATCAAATGAGAGGGGGGGGTAGTAATCCTCTTTCATGAGGTGAAACCCATATTTTTCAGGTTCCGAGAAAATCAGTTTTATTGCGATGATCCTCAGGATATACTGCTGGGTTTCCATAGGGAGATAGAGGCGATAAAAATCCTTTGTCCCCTGAGCGAGGACCTCTTTCATGATTCCGTTTTCCCCCCTATTAAAGGCGGCGGTCGCCAAAGTCCAATTCCCAAAAATTTTGTAAAGATCCTTAAAATAAGGGATCATCGCATTGGTTGAGGCAAAGATATTTCGACGCTCATCCACACGCCCATTGATCTTAAGCCCGTATTTTCGGCCGGTCCCGGGCATGATTTGCCAGAATCCCATGGCCCCCTTTCCTGAACCTATGTGGGGTCGAAGGGCACTCTCCGCAATGGCAACAAATTTGAGGTCATCCGGCAGCCCCGACTCCTTCAGCATTTCTTCAATATAGGGCAGATATCGGGTGGAACGCTTCAACCATAGGATAACTTGCGCCCGGTTCCAGAGGGCGAGCATCAGTGCCTTTTCAAATCTTTCCAGGATCTCCTGATTTTCGAGAGGAATCTCTTCATCACAAAACTCTAAAGGGGTGTCTATCTTAAGTGAAGATATCAAGGATGGAATATTGGCTTGTTCCGGGGCTTCTGCATAGGAACCCTGCTGGGGAATGAATCCTAAATAAAGGCATAAAAAGAGTACCCATTTCATATGTTGCATATTTTTTTTGAAATTCATTATTTAAGCCCTATCTCTTCAGGTATAAATATGGAAGTATCTCATGGGTAAGTTATAGAAACCAGCAGAAAACACATTGATTGGAAGAGGAGGGGTATGGAAAGGTGGAATAATCCTCACGCCGGTAGATTTCATCTTTCAATGACCCGGCTTCGAATCCCTTTGGAAACCAGTTCTTGATAATGTTTTTCGGCACCACCCTTCGTAATAAAGGCCCCGGAGTAAAGCTGAGACGTCCCGTTGCTCCCATCGACAACGTAAGTACTGTACCCGAGTTTGTCTAGTGCCTGTGACTTTTCAATAAGCGCATCTTCTGATGAATACAAACCGACCAGGGTAGTGTATTTCGTGTTTTTGACACTGGCCTCATTCAAATCCCTCTTGTTGATATAATCCAGTGCCGTTCCTCCATCTCGAAAATGGCCGGTGAAGAGCCTATGCCACGTACCCTTTCGGCCGAGATCAACCTTTACCCAGTAGGAAGACACACCTTTTTTCTGATACTGAGATACGGCCACCCTCGCACGTTCGAGGGTTTTGAAGGCTCCGAGGTATACAGAATAGGGGTATGACGGGGCCTTTACTATCGAGGCGACACGCGCTGTTTCATTCGTTTCCTGCGATTTAGGTGGTGATGGTTGGGGTGCTGAAAACGATGCCTGTACCTCCTGCTTTTTCTCGACGGTTTCCGGCAGGACTGTTTTAGGCTGAGGGGGTGAACTGGGAACGACGGCAGTTTTTCGCGAGGGCGCTTTTTTCACACTCGGTTTTTTTGTGATTTGATTGCGCCGAGGCGCTGACGCCGGTTTGGGGGACCTCTTCTGAACTGCTGCGTTTCTCTTGGATGTTTTAGTGGCAGAGGATGCTTTGACTTTCTTAGCAACCTCATTGGACCGTTTTTTCGGGGAAGCTTTTTGAACGGCGCTCTTATTTTTTTGTATAGATGGCTCCCGAGGTTCTTTAGACCCGATGAGTCCGAAAAAATTGATTAAAACCATCACGATAATGGCAACTGCAAAACCGGACAAGGCAACTTTGTAGAGATTGGATTCTTTGATGGATATGTTCGGAAGAAGGTTTTTTGATTCCTTTGGTGTATATAATTTTCCAACTTTTTCTGGACTGGCACTGGCAGGGAGAGGTTCTTCGTCTCCCTCATTAGGCAGCCTGATCATGCCTATAGGCCCAAACCCCGATTCTTGAATCGCCTCATCATCAGGTTGTTCAGGCTCCGAAGTTGGATCGGCACCTTTTTTCTTCA
>JAQYVK010000309.1 GCA_030145585.1 Desulfatiglandales bacterium
GAGCAAAGAGCCTGAAAAAGAATGTACTTGATTGGTTAGATATAGATAAATGCCATAAATTTTGAATTGACGGATTTGAGGTTTTTCAAAATCGAATTATCTTGACTTTCATCCCCTTCTTTGGTCCCATCGAACAATTAAATAACTCCAACCAGTTAACCTAAATTCGACAGGTTTCATCTATGGAGAAATCCCACAAATCGTACCTGCTTAGACACGACCGTTCTATTCACAATTTCAACTCATTACTGTATCCTTTAATTAGACAATCAACGAAGAAGAACTGAGGAGGGTATTATTGATGAAATGCCCAAAATGTCAGCATGAGAATCCTGATGATGCGAAATTTTGTAACGAATGCGCAAACAAATTAGAAATTATTTGTTCGGAATGCGGAAAAGATAATCCACCTAGCAGCAAGTTTTGTAATGAATGCGCACATCATTTCCGTCAACCTAAAGAAGCTCCTTCAATAGATGATTCAGTGCCTGAAATTTATTCCTCAACACCATTTGCCGATGAAAGCCTCACCACCCCTGGGGTAATTGAAGGAGAGCGAAAATACGTCACTGCTCTTTTCTCAGACATGTCCGGATATACGGCCATGTCAGAAAGGCTCGATCCGGAAGAGGTCAAAGAAATTACAAGTCGAATCTTCAATGAAGTTTCTCAGATCGTCGCCAAATACGACGGGTTCATCGAAAAGTTCATCGGAGATGCGATCATGGCCCTTTTCGGCGTACCGAAAGCTCATGAAGATGATCCGGTTAGAGCCATCAGGGCAGCCAGAGAGATACACGATCTGGTCAAAGCAATAAGCCCTGAGCTTGAACAAAAGATAGGGAAACCCCTTTCAATGCACACCGGAGTCAATACCGGCCTTGTCGTTACCGGTGAGGTGAATACGGAAAAAGGGACACACGGTGTTGCAGGGGACACCATCAATGTGGCCGCCCGGCTGAGTAGTCTGGCCAAGACGGATGAAATTGTTGTCGGTCAGGATACCTATCATCAAGCTGAGGGGTATTTTTCTTTTGAAGAAATGGAACCAACCAAGCTCAAAGGCAAGGCAGAGCCTATTAAGATCTATAAAGCACTATCACCAAAGGAGCAGCCAAGCACGACCCATCGTCACCACGGACTGAGATCTGACCTGATAGGGAGGGCGGTCGAAATCGCTCAACTTGGGGAAGCCTTCCAAATGCTCCACGAGGGAAAAGGTGGAATCTTTACGATCTGTGGCGAAACCGGTACTGGAAAAACTCGTCTCGCGGAGGAGTTCAAGGCCACCTTAGACCTTGAGAAGGTTCGATGGCTGGATGGACAAGCCTATGCCTATTCTCAGAACACCCCATATTTTCCTTTGATTGATCTTTTTAATCGGGGATTTCAAATCAAAGAAGGCGATCCTCCGGAAAAGGTCAGAGAGAAGGTGGAGTCGGGGATAGAATCTTTGGTCGGAAAGAGAGAAGACATTACGCCCTATGTGGGAAGTCTTTACGCCCTCAGCTACCCCGAAGTTGAGGATGTGAGTCCTGAGTTCTGGAAAATCCGGCTCCAGGAGGCCGTTCATTCGATTCTCGCAGGAATGGCACAGAGGACGCCGACGATCATCTGCCTTGAAGATCTTCACTGGTCTGACCCTTCGTTTATGAATCTCCTTCGTTTCGTCTTATCAAAATTCAGATATCCAGCCCTTTTTATCTGTGTGTACAGACCAGGCTTTACTCTCTTTACCAGCCATCAGCTAAGTAGTCTTGGAGTGCAGTATCAGGAGATGCAACTCCATGATCTGTCACCATCAGAGGCACAAATCATGGTGGAGTCTCTTCTCAAGACTAAGAACCTCCCCAAAGAACTACGGCGATTCATCCAGGAAAATGTGGAAGGCAATCCCTTTTATCTGGAAGAAATCATTAACGCCTTCATTGATTCAGGAGCCCTTGCTCGTGAAAACGGCACTTGGTCTCTTAACCGACCCATTAGTCAGTTAGATATGCCTTCAACAATCCATGGTATCATCTCAGCCAGGCTTGATCATTTGGAAATCGAGTCAAAAAGGGTGCTTCAGGAAGCCTCGGTCATCGGCCGGACTTTCCTCTACGATATACTCAAGACCTGCACACAGTTGAAAGAGCATCTCGACAGGCACCTGACAGGCCTGGAACGTATAGATCTCATCCATGCAAAGTCCCTTCAACCGGATTTGGAATATGTATTCAAGAGTGGACTCACCCAGGAGGTGGTGTACAACGGTCTTCTCAAGAAAGAGCGCCAGACGATCCATGAACGTATCGCTATGGTGATGGAGCATTTGTTCAAAGACAGGCTTCCCGAATTTTACGAGATACTCGCCTTTCACTTCCATCGGGGACGGTCGGTCCTTAAGGCGGTCGACTATTTGATAAAGTCGGGTGAGAAGAGCCTGGGAAGATACGCCGTGGAGGAGTCTCATCAGTATTTCCGGGAAGCATTCCAACTTCTAACAAAAAAGCGAGAGAGAAACAGGGAAGAAAATGGGCTGCTCATCGATCTGATCATTAAGTGGGCCTTGGTCTTCTACTACCGGGGAGCTTTTAGGGAACTGAATGAGCTGTTCAATGACCATGAAAAATTGGCCAAGGCGTTGGATGACAAATCCAAGCTTGGGATGTTCTATAGCTGGACAGGCATGGCCCTATGGGCTAGGGCGAGATATACAGAATCCTATAAATATCTTAAAGAAGCGCTGGAACTGGGTGAGCAGATTCAAAATGACAGAGTCATTGGCTATGCCTGCGCATGGCTCGCCTGGACCTGCACCTCGCTTGGTCTGCTCGAAGACGCCATTGAATATGGTGAAAAGGCCCAGGAGATAGCAAAGCGAATTAATGATGACCAGTATTTATGTTTCAAATCTCTTTCGGGAATCGGTTTTGCCTGTTGTTATAGGGGAGATATTAAAAGGGCCCTGGAAATTGGAGAGGCGCTTTTGGACTACGGTCAGAAACACTCCAACATAAGAAGCCTTGTGCTGGGTCACTGGACCAAGGGATTCTGCCATGTATTTTCGGGCGACTACACATCTTCGATCGAATGCAGTAAGAAAGCCTTGGAGATTTCGGAAGACCCCTATTATTCTCAGTTTTCGAAAGTAATACTTGGTATGGGTTATGCGAAAATGGGGCAGTTCCGGGAAGCTGAAAAGCCCCTCCGTGAAGTGGTAACCTTCAGCCAGGAATTTGGTGCAGGCCAATGTGGGCTGCCTGCCGATGCAACGCTTGGGCTTGTTCTAATTGGAATGGGCCATATGAGCCGGGGCTTAAAACTCGTAGAAAATAAAATACAGACTTTCTTAGAAATTAAGAGGAAACCGGTATATGCCATGATGGAAAGCTCTCTTGGGAAGGTCTATTTGCAGATCGTGGATAAATCAGCCCCAGTCACCCCATCCGCAATGGTCAAAAACATAGGCTTCATCATCAAAAATGTACCCTCAGCGGCCAAAAAGGGAGAAGCCCATTTAAATAGGGCGATCGAAATTGCAAAGGCTATTGGGGCCAAAGGGATACTGGGTGAGGCCTATCTTGATCTGGGTCTTCTATACAAAGCAAAAGGGGAAAAAAATAAAGCCCGGGAATTGCTCTCCAAAGGCATTGAGGTCTTTGAACACTGCGGCGCTGAAGTATTCATGAAACAGGCAAAAGAGGCACTGGCGAAGATCGAATAACGCAAAGCGCAGAGAGCAGAGCGCAGAGCGTAAAGCGTTTAAGTGGACGGAAGGCTGAAGGAACCACTGATCTCCACTAATCAACACTAAAAATTTTGGAGAGAGGTGAACGGTAAACGGTGAACAGTGAACGGCCTTTCGGCAGACTCAGGATAAATAAGCAGTGAAGAGTGAAACGGGGAGTGGGTGATAGCCTTTTGTAAGAAATTGAGCATCTACCAAAGGCCAGGGGAACTGGGGAATGGTGAAAACAAGTCTGAAGGGGTGACTGTAGAGGCTCAATTTCTTACAGTCTCCAGAAGGCGGAAACCGGAATGCGGAAGGTGGAAGGAGGAAGGCGGGCATGC
>JAQYVK010000310.1 GCA_030145585.1 Desulfatiglandales bacterium
AGGACATGGTTGACCTCCTTGCCCATGAACTCTTCTGAATATGGAACGGCAAAACCAAAGTGTTGCGGGGGGGAAAACCCCTCCTCTTCGGTCCCGAAGAGGCTTAAATAATATTCACCCCTTTCTTTCGCAGGAAAAAACCCGGTATATTTTCCAGGTGCGACCTGGTCTAATGAAATCGTCTGATCGTTTTTTGAGGGAAGCAAGACCCTGATTTTTAAGTCAAGATTATTCATGAATCGGTTTAAATCGTCGGTTACGTCGATAGTGAATGTTCCCTCTCCCCCCTTTTGTGAGACATGGGCAACATAGTTTTGGGGAGACTCCTTCCTTTGAGCCCATTTGACCATTTGGGATGCAAACTTCCCGAAATGCTCCCAAAGGATCCAGTCTCTTCCCCATCGGCCTGAGAGATCCGATGTGAAAGCAACACTCCTCCCGAGCCCATAGGACCACGCCGCAAGGAGGGGGCCCTCTTCCGTGTCGATCATGATTTGAGACCCGGGTTTGGGATAAGTGACTACCTGGCCCTGGATTAAAGGCAGATCATCAATGGGGAGCCCCTGGATCATTTCACCCTTCATCGCTCCGAAGGGTTTTATGGTTTTTTCGAAGATGGCCTTTTTGGTGGCCATCTTTGTTTCACCAACGAAAATTCGGGGGAGATTTTCTGCATCATCGGTGTAGTAGTTTCTTCCCCCGCCCCATTGTGATACGGACGTCAATAATTTTCTATCAGAGTCCTTCCCCACCGCTACCGTTGAAACGGTGATGTGGGACGCCTTCATAGCACGGATCAAGGAATGAAAATCCCCTTCAGTGGTTAACCCATCCGAAAGGACAATGACATGTTTTTTAGCGGCTTTGATGCCTTCCAGGGCTTTGAATGTCTCTTTGAGGGCCGAATAAAGGTCCGTCCCCCCATCCGAGGTAAGGGTTGAAAGACGGTTGGCTATCTCACGCCGTTCCTTGGCTTGCATGATTGGGACAACCCACTGAAATTGAACGTCAAAAGCCAATATGCCAACCTTGTCCACAGGGTTGAGCATCTCCACTGTTGAAAAGGCAGCAATTTTGGCGCCTTCGAGTTTGTTTTTACTGACGATGTCTCCGGACATACTTTTAGATTTGTCGATGACAAGGATCAAGCACAACCCGGGAAGTTCAAGGTCTGTTGGGATATCCATAAAGACAGGCAGGGCCTTTTCAACCGGGGTCCTTATATAATGACCTGCCCCAAAACTTTCGTCCCCTCCGATCATGATGAGACCACCACCCATGTCTTTTACATATTTTTCAATATTCTCCATGAGGGTGAAGGAGAGTTTTTGCCCTGAAATGTTATCCAGAATAATGGCGCTGTAATCGAGCAAGCCGTGTATGGAAGGCGGAAAATCTTTCGTTTTTACCCGAACAACATGTAGCCCTTGGTGACGCAACGCCTGGGTCAGATGCTCTGCCGATCCCTTATCACCTTCAAGATATAAAATTTCCGATTTTCTTGTTCCCTGAGTAAAGGACAAACCTTCGTTATTTTGAAAAAAAGCATCCTCGGGTGTATTGATAACCGCGTTATATAAATAAAGTCCCGGCTCTTTAAGGGCGTCGACAAAACGAAGAACATTTTTTCCCGAATGAAGTTTCACGTCTTGCACGGTCATGAGCCTCCCATTTCTCAAGAGTACTACATTCCCCCGGTTTTCTCTCGTACTCATGATCAGGAGCTTGATGTCAAAGGGGGTTTCCAGAGGTATGGTCTGCGGCGTTGACAAGGTCTCTATCAGTACTTCATTCCTGTCGAAACGGGAGTCAAGGGGTACCGGATAAATCTCAATCCCTAGCGAACGGGCCAGGTAAGCCATCTCAATGGCCTCTTCCATGTTTTGATTTCCATCGGAAAAAAGGACGATTTTATTTTTTCCTGTCGGAGGCAGTTTCCCAATGGCCAGCTGGAGCGCTTCGTAGATATTGGTAAAATTTTTATTGACCTGAGACTTAACGGGTAGCGGGTCAAAGTCCCTCTTAAGAGCAAGCTCGAGGGAGGGTTCCTCTCCAAAGATGATCAGCCCGGCCTGATCTTCTTCCCCGATGCCCGTTGCGGCCTTTCTCATAAAGGACATCGCCCCTATTTCTCTGCCTTCCTGGAGACCCCCTTCATCTTGATGGCGACTCACGCCATCCTTATGGAGCCCACCACGAATGCTTTCTGAAACATCCAAACAGAAAAAAAGGTTGACCCGATCAGAGCCCCGAATCATTCTCGGATCAGAGAGGGCCAGGCCCAAAACCAGGATGAGTATGGACCGAATGCCCCCGACGAAGATTCGGCTTCGCTTGCTTTGGATGCTGAGATGGGAACGACTGATCAAAAGCCAGATCACCGGGATAAGCAGCCAGAACAATAGGAAAATGGGTTTCATTAACGTCATGGGCATTTGATTCGTCTCACCGGTTCTTGAGCCAAAAATACCATTCCAAAATCAGCGCGGCAGCGGCTACCCCGAGAAAGAAAATCCATAGGGGCATCTCCTCCTTTATAGGCTCCGGGCCTGTTTGCAGGGAAGCCTCCCCGACCTGAGCGTTATAGTCGGGGACACGAATATCTGATTCCGACTCATTGACGAGATTTACCGCAAAATAACGCCATTTTTTACCTTCAGCCACGGTATAAATCCCCACTTTGCCGGTATTCACATAATTGAATGGATTGGTTTGGACCCGAAACTTCTCCCAATTCCCGGATGGGCCCGCCACAGAGAAATCTTTTGTCTGCGGGCCAAGGACCAGGGGAAAAGGCATTCCAGCCATAATTTGAGAGGAGGAAAACAGGAGTTTGCGAGGTTGGAGCCACTCAAAAATATTGCTCATCATCACTGGAAAGGCAACCCTCAGGGGAAGATCCGATCTTGTCAGATCAAACCCGAGGTATACGGCGCGAAGACCATTCTCTTCATAGGCATACATCAATCCGGTCTCAAAAGATTCGAGAATGGGACGCAAGGTCTCATCCGCCTCTACCTGATTTGCCCTTTCTATGGAAAGCCCCAGCAAATCCAGGTTTGCTAAGAGCGGATTGCTTCTATCCCAATCCACGACTTCAGGGCTCTTTATTTGACCGGTCTTTGAAATGGGGATTGATGGGGAAAGGGATTCAATCAAGAGAAAATTGCCTTTCTCAGTGGAGGGTGGAGAGACGCGATCCAAAATGACGATATCATGCCGGGTTGTTTGATCCTTCCATGAAGAGGGTATGATTTCCTTAACCGAATTGATTAAAAAATTGGGATAGGCTTCTAATAGCTTTTCCAAAAAATAATTTCCCTCCGACACCAAAAGAACCCACATGTCCATGGATGTATTGAGCACGGCAAAGGCCTCATTATCGACCGGGAAATCATCACGAAGCTCAAGGGTCGCTTGCGCCCTTCCGGAGATCGGACCCGAGTACGGGAATATAAGCGACTTCTTTTCCTCTGCTTTGAGTCCGATGGTCTTTTTAACAATCGTGTTTTGCTCCAGTGTGAGGTGAATCGGACAGAGAACCGGATGTGGATTAAAATTTCTCACCTCCAGCATGATCTCAAAACGTTCGGGGGAATCGATCTCCTGTCTGAATTTGAACCGGGTGATGCCGACGTTCTTTGCGCCCCCTCCCACCAAGATGGGCCTCACCTTTTCATGAATCCGGGCGACCTTTTGGAAATCGTAGCCGGACCCATCCGTAATGAAGAGGGTCTGATCGTTTCTCTCCGGATCCATAAAAGAAAGGGCCAGGGTGATCGCTTTTCCCATCCTACCGTGAACATCCCGGGGTTGGATGCCTTCTACGATTTGTTTCAATTGCTTTTTATCTTCCGAAAAAGGGGTTTTAATGACCGGCTTGTTTCCGGCGTCGATGATCATCATCATGGCCCCTTTTGGAAGTTCGTCGATGAGCTTTAGGGCTTCCATCCTGGCCTGGTCGAATCGCATACCGGAATCTGTCCTGGTCTTCATGCTTGCGCTTGTGTCTATAACCATAACGGCATTTCCCTTTACTCTCGGTGGGAAGAACCAGACAGGTTTTGCCAGTGCGAGGGCGGCCAGGATGACGGCTAAAATTTGAAGATAAAGGGGCAAATTGCTAATAAGCCTCCTGATCTTGGCCCCACCCTTTTTTTCTCTCGAGGCTTGTCGCCACAAAAAGAGATCGGTGACCACAACTTTTTTTGGCTTGGGTTTCAGGCTGTGGATCAGTATGAGGATTGGGATAAATCCCAGCACCAGTAAGGCGCCCGGGTTGATGAGTTGCATCTTGATTCTCGGTAATGCCTATGAGGTTTCGATGAAAAACATAATATTGTTTGTGTTTCCTTTTTCGGATCCGATTACATGACACCCACACTGCCCGGCTGACTGTTAGAAATTAAGCACCTACAGTCAGCACCTCCCCCTCGAAGGGCATAAGCGTTAACTTAAGATTTTTTCTTTATTCGCCCTTAATACAGGGGCAAAACTCACGGAATCACATCCGAATCTTCCCCCTTTATTAAAGGGGGATCTAGGGGGATTTCCCTATTCAACTGTTCCGCCATCGTGCGATAAATGACCTCTACCACCGCATCAGTTTCTTCTAATACCTCCCTACTATTGAAGCGTAATACCTTTAGACCAACAGTGGCCAAATATTCGTCACGGTACCTATCTTTCTCAGCTTGTTCTTCCTCCAAATGCTGTGATCCGTCCACCTCAATAACCAATTTCGTCCTTGGTGCAAAGAAATCTACAATGTACTCGCCTATTGGCTTTTGGCGATAAAATTGCACATCCGATATTTGTTTGCCCCGCAGGCGAGACCATAGGACACGCTCACTGTCCGTCATGTTTTTGCGCAATTGACGTGCCTTGTGTTTCAGTTGGTCCTTATATCGAAGCATGGTCAAGTCTCGATAAATCCCCCCAACCCCCCTTTTTCAAAGGGGGGCTATTACATGTAACTCCACCTTTCCATAACAAACCGTCGTTCGCATGACCTTGAGTTAGCGTCTATGCCCCTTCGAGGGGTAGGGTTAGGGTGGGAGTTTAGTGGAACAGGGCACCCTTAGCCAAATAGTCGAGCAAGAAATCCTCAAAGGGAATGCTTGTATCGGAGAAATAGTAGTCAACGCCATTCTTACGACAAAAGTTCTTGATGTTTTCCAGAAAGTCGTCAATTTTTTTGCGGTGTAATTCCAGTAGAGTCTTGTCCAGGGTCATCCTTTTCGACTCTCCGGTCTCCAAGTCATTCAGCGTAAGGTAACCCTTTAGTGGCGGGAACAGTTCCTCACGGTCGAGCATCTGAATGAGGGTTATGTCGAATCTTTCATAAATCAATGCTTCCACACCCTCTTCAAATCCCTTGGGGTCCAGAAGATCGCTCAGAATGATGGCGATACCCGGTCGCTTGCATGTGGAGGCATATGCCTTTAGAGAAGCATTTAAATCCGTTTTTCCTTCCGGCTTTTGGGACAGGAGGTGCTTAAGAACCGAGAGGTAAACCTGCTTACCCCTCTCCGGGGACATTGAGTCGCCCAGTGAATGGCTAAAAGAGGTAACACCCACCCTGTCCAAACTGGCCAAACCTATATAGCACAGGGCCGCGACGAGCTTTTTTGCATAAATTTCTTTCGGCGGATTGCCCACCCCCATAGACCGGCTCATGTCTATGAGAAAATGAATCGTCAGATCTTCTTCGGCGCGGAATAGTTTTATAAAAAGCTTATCCAAACGACCATAGACATTCCAGTCGATATATCGGAAATCATCCCCAACCTGATATTTTCTATAATCCAGAAAGTCGAGACTTGCCCCGCTCCTCCAGGAGACATGCTCTCCCCTATTGGGTCCTTTTATCCCCTTTTGGGCCAGCACCTTAAGCTTCTCCAACTTTCTTAAAAAATCTTCATCCAAAAAGGATTCAGCTTCATTGTTTTCTGACATGAATCTACCCTATATCTATCATTGAACTATCCCATAGCCTTTTACATTAAGAATGCATGCCCAAAGAGCATGAGTTATCATGCTTATAAAATCCGAATATCGAAATCCGAAATTGTCTCCTTCTCCGAAGGAGAAGACCGAAACCAATATCTAATGACCAAAATCCAAATGACCAAAACTTTTAAGTGTGACAATCGGTTTCGAGACTGGAACTTGGTTTGTTTGTTTAGAACATTGGAACATTAGAGTTTAAAATTTGTTTCGGATTTCGATATTCGGCCCGCCCTGGCGCGACTTTATTGGGCCTAGCTATTTGTCATTGTGATATATACAAATGATAGTTTTTACATCGAATCAAATGAATTCAGGTCTGGGCCAGGGATTTCGAATTTAATCCCTTATATTATCGTTCCCGACTGGTGGTTCCAGATGCCGATAAAATTGGAATCTGGTGTGGCCTAAGAGCGTACTTTTATAGGAACCCCCCCAAGTATATCCTCGATAATATCATCTGCATCGATACCCTCCGCCTCTGCTGTGAGGTTGAGTATAAGACGGTGACGCAAAGCGGGTTTTGCCACCTCCCTGATGTCTTCAAAGGAAACATTGTAACGCCCCTGAAGCAACGCCCAGACCTTTGCGGCCTGAACCAGGCTTTGCGCGCCGCGGGGGCTCGACCCGAAACGGACGTACTTTTTGGCCTTTTTTATCGGATAATTGTCATCCGGATGGCTGGCCAGGACTAGCCTTATGGCATAATCCTTAACATGAGAGGCCATAGGGACCTGTTTAACCAGTGTTTTCATTTCAAGAATCGAATCTCTTTCGATGATCGAATGCATCTTCGGCTCGTAATCCTCGGTGGTTTTGTCAATAATTTCTGAGAGCTGTTCAGAGGTTGGATAATCGACTTTGAGCTTGAAAAAAAACCGGTCTATTTGGGCTTCAGGGAGAGGATAGGTCCCCTCCATCTCAATGGGATTCTGTGTAGCTATGACAATGAAAGGAGGTTCTAACGGATATTCCGTGCCGAAGACCGTGACCCGCTCCTCCTGCATCGCTTCAAGAAGCGCCGATTGGGTTTTAGGTGTAGCGCGGTTAATTTCATCGGCGAGGATAATCTGTCCGAAAATGGGCCCTTTATAAAACTCAAAATAGCGGTTTCCTTTTTCATCTTCATTAATAATGTTCGTTCCCAGGATATCCGCGGGCATTAGATCGGGGGTAAACTGAATCCGTGAATACTTCAAATTGAACACCTTGCTCATACTCTTTACGATCAAGGTTTTGCCCAATCCCGGAACGCCCTCTATCAAAGCGTGACCGCCGCAAAGAAGACATATGAAAAGGTTTTGAAGGAGCTGGGTCTGCCCTACGATGATCTTTGAAAGTTCAGCATTTATCTGGTCAAAATGTGCCCTGATGGCATCGGCCTTTTCATTATGTGTCGCCATTTCCCTCTTGTTCCTCCCCCATTCCGATGGACAGAAAATACTGTTTTACGTATTCCCGATAAAGGAGTGGAATGTCCTCCTTTTGTAGAACATTTTCAAACTCTGTCTGATAAGCCCTTATGACCTCCTCCTCTTTCAATCGGGCCCTGCCGATGGCAGGCAAAGAGCGGACAGAGGTATTGTAACGATCACCCCGGCCTGAGACGCCCTTATCCTTTAGGGCGGATTTTTTCAAACCCTCTAAGTCATAGGGCGCTTGTTTTTCGGCTTCTGCCCTTCCTCGACCTGCGGTAAATAGCGATTCCTCATCCCCAGCAGGACGATCCTCTGATGCCTCGGGATGATCTTTTGTTTGCCGCGGTGGGCGTGACATCGATCCGGAAGAGGTTTGAGTTGTTTCCTCTTTGAAGTCGGCGCCGACATCTTCCATGGCTCCCTTAAGAAACTGTGCCATCTCATGGTGCAAGGCCAAATTTGATATGTCTTTAGATATGGAGGGCGGCACTTCACCCCCAAACAGGTCTTTAAGCTCTTTTTTCAGACGGACTAATTCAGTGGCGCTTGGTTTATTCTTCTGGAGGTCTTGGAGCGCCGGTATATTTGAAATATCACCAAGACTAAGTTCCTCTCCGAGTCGTTTGGTGAGACGTTTCCTTTCACTCTCCGACCTGTTCATGATCCCGTCTAGGGATTTAAGGAGCCTTTTTTCTTTTATTGACCCCTCTTGAATGGCCCGCGCAATCGCTTCCATCCGTTCAATGAGTTCTTTTTGAGTTTCCTTCTCCGCCCCTGCCTTTTCCGGGCGTGCCTGTTTGGCAAACTTCTCCAATTCTATGCCGATTTGTTTGAGCTTTTCCGTTGTGGCACTTTCCTGCTCGGATGCCCTGGGAGATAAATCGATTGCAAGAACAAAGATAAACATGATGATGAAGACGGGGATCAATAGATGCACTGTTGTAAAATGTCTGGGGAAAATCTGTTTCCCTTTCAGAGAGCCAAGAAGGCTGATCACCTCTTTCACCAACCGGTCCATAAAGAGGGATTTTCGGCCAAGCTGATCATATTCATAGACGGTGGTGAGCCTTTCTTTCAGATCGAGCCGGATATCGATATCGATCAGTGTATCCTTAAAACTTTTTTTTCTATTCAGATTGTATAAGGCCGAAAAAGCGAGAGAAATCAACAGGAGAAGTGGATAGATGGCGTGCCCTTCCCACTGAATAATGCCTGTCTTTTGGAGGCCTAGGGCGACCGTGTTAAAGATTAAAGCGAGCAATAGGGTCGCCCAGAGTACCTGTTCAATGGATTTCCTGACGGTCAGCCTATGGAGTTTCGAAATGTGGGTTCTCAACTCGAGATCAGTTTTCAATTTGATTCCCTCTTGAACCTATTGTGCCTGACCATAAGCTGGTTGACAAGTGTCAAAAACGCGATGGTGAGCGTGATGATAAGCATATGAAGTGAATAGGCATTCAGTGAAAAAAATGAAGTCATTTCCTGACCCTTGTAAAGCGCATTGATCATGAGAAAGGAATTGGTGAAAGGGGCGAAAACAGCGGTTCCAAAGATAAAAACAAGAAAGAAAAGTCTGGTTGATTGATATCCGATCATGGGGTGGGCTCTCCAAGCAACGAACATCAAGAATCCGAACATGCGGCATAGGAGAGAAGCGACGAAGATAATGGAAAGAGACTTTAACAATACCCTTGGGGTTATTTCCGATAGGGAAGCAGAAACCAAGAGAATGGGAAGCAAGATCACGAGTAGAAAAAGGGTATGGAGTATAAATTCGATCAGGCCATAGGAAAAAAAATCACGCTCCTCCTCGAAGGTCACAAGCTTGTCCCGTTGCGGTCTGCCTGGGATGGATGCAATAAATATTTCTCCGTGACCGCATCGTAGATTTACATAGGCATTCAAAAGGAGGGTGACGCCGAAGATGACTAAAAAACTGAGTGGCATCTCCGGCCCACTCACGTAAAAGTGAAGGTCCTTTGTGGGCCAACATATGAATAGAATCAAGCAAAGTATCCAGAGACCACTGAAGGTGACGGACAGCATTTTGTTCGAAAAGAACGGCGCCAGAGATTTTTGTGTATCGTTTGTTGAATAATCAAATTTCATGGTCTTTCCTTTAATTCTTGGGTTCTTCTCCCAAGTAGTTAGGAGAAATGGCCCAGGCCCATAATAAAAACTGCGGTTCAAAAACGAATATCGAATTATGAAGTTTTTGTTTTTTTCCTTCGACATTCGAAATTCCTTGTTCGAAATTCGATATTCGTTTTTAATTCACTCGAATCCTTGACCCCTCGACCCCTTGAATCCTTCTCACCTGTGTCTCCCATCCCAGTAAGGCCACCCCCTCGCCATCCGTGCCGATGCTTGTTAATGGATTTTGGATCACACTGGATGCAATCCAACCGAACAGATAAATGACCTCCTGTTTCCCATGATACTGGGAATAAACTTGAAGCAATAGGCCCTCCAGAAGGCTATTTCTAAAGTTTTCAAAGGGTGAGGAAGGGTTATCTCCCACCATCTCCTCCACCATTGAACTTGCCTCTTCAGGGTGGAACAAGGCTCCTTTAGTGATCTCTCTATTGGTCATTCTCTTGACCAGTTTTTTTCCGGAAACGATGTCACCGACGGAGAAAAATCGTCCGGCGTAATATATCCGGCCGTCTAAAATAGTATGGGATGTCATATTTTCGACCATAATAAGAATGCCCTGATCATCCCGGAAAGCTTGCCCCCGGATTTGAAAGTCCATCCTCATAGACATCCTTAAGAATCGGTGGGACCATTTCTCTAGAGGGATCGAGAGAATCTGATTCTCCTCATTTTCATGAAAGGCCAACGTGCGGAGTGTAACATCCTTCGGCCAATCTGGTCGGATTGGAACGAGTGGGTAGAATGTGGTGCCGAAATTCAAGCGATGATTTCCATGTTTTAAACCATACAACCCGCCAACATACTCGGCGTTTGCGGTCATATTTTGGTCTGATGTTTTAAGGTGAAGAAAGCTGTTATAGCTGGGATCCCTAGGGGTATTATTATTAAAGAACAACCGGTAGCTCGAAAAGGAAAACAGGGCAATGATTACCAGGAGAAGCATGAAATATCTCGGCCTTTGTTCACTTTTCCGTTCAAGACGGTTAAAGATGATTTGAATAAGAATGATATAAACAATAAGGAACAGAAGAACGAAAACAAAGGCTGGGAATCGGGCGGGTATGCTTGATATCATGGCGGATAGAATATTTTTCTCCTCAAGCTTGAATCCCGGATCCAGGGCAAGCATATTTAACGATAATATCTTTTTCCAAAAGGCTTGCCTACCGGACCATGCCGAAAATGGGGAACTATCGAGGTCGAAAGCTAAAAAAATGACCTGGCCCATACCGAGGGTTTTTTGGAGTATGATGGGTGTATCGGCCTCTTGAACCAGACGTAAAGCCCCTTCCATTTCGACCCTCAAGATTGGAAACCCATCCGAATTGGTTATTCCCTGCCCACAAAAATTCTCAAGAGATTTTATTTCATAAATCCGTTTAAGTCCCAGTATCTTTATGGGTAGCAGCTGCCTCGTTCTTTGATTCAGAAAAGACCCATAGTTGGAACGTCCTGAAGTAATGAGCTTCCCGCCCTTCCTGACCCATTCGGTCAAAGCCGTAAACTGTTTTTCCCTCAAATTATCGAGGACCCTCGCGTCCATGACAGTCACCTCAACGCCCTCATAACCGAACCAGTTTTCCGGCAGGAAACGCCCATGTGAGATAATGGGTTGTATTCCCTTTTCAGGCATCGATGAAGCTTCCGGAACATTTTCTACCCCTGAAAAAAGAACCAGCTTTTTCTCGGTGCTATGGGTTCTCAGATTTAAAGACTTGGCAACAATCGTCTTGCCGTCCTGTCTAAATCGAATGATCAGGGGGTGTATAACGGAATCAATATAGATGGTAAAAGTGTACATTTTTTTTGAGCGGGTAGGGAGCTCAACCTCTCTGTCATAAGTAGTGTCCTGGACATTGCCCTGGAATTCACTCCCGGAAGTCACGATCACTTCCAGGGTGCCCCTTAAGGTCCTGCCGCTGTTTTCGAGCACTATATTAATAGGAGTCCATTTGTTGAGGGAAAATGTCCCATTGAACCCAAGGGAGACATCTAGCGTGACAGGGGCTGAAAACACTGGAGTGGGGCTGAATAGAATGAGAATAAAAAAAGCGGTAAAAAAATGATGACGTATTCTCTGCATGGCATGAGGGTTGATAATCATGGCACCCTTCGAGTAGAATTGGTTCTGATAGGTTATCTACCTTTCCTTTAGTGAATCTCCTCCAGGAGAGAGGGAGGCCGCAGGTAACTCCCTCGAAGGGGTCTGAAAACAATGCGATTATCAAGATTACTAATCTATATCAAGATCGCTACTGTTAAAACGAAAAGACTAGGAACGTCGAACGTCCAACGTCGAATTTTGAATAAGGCATGCTAAATTTTTTATAAAATGGCCGAGCGACACGCGGCGCAAGCGCCTGCGCTGCGCGAGCGAGTTCATCATTCGATGTTCAATGTTCGATGTTCGATGTTGGACGTTCAAAAAAATGCTTTACTCTGCTGCTAACGAGTATTTTTCATTCTCGCCGGAACGGGTGAACCATTCCGAGTCCACCGCCAGAGGCGGTTGGTTTAATTACAACTAATATTGTATATTAACCTCCTATCGGCAGACCGTCAACGGGCTTCTTGGTGTTTAGGAATACTTCATAAGCAGGAAATTTAATTCCTAATGACAAAACTAGGTGGTGGCTTTGGGTTTAATAATACCTTGAGAAAATCCTGTTTTATCACTAATATAGGTCTGGGTTTTTTTACCCCAATCGATCGTTATAGCTGATGTCATAAATTTGTTCCGAAATCCCCCCTGGCCCCCCTTTTTGAAAAGGGGGGAACGCTTACACTCCTGCATTGCTCATTGCGGCAATAGGTGTGCTGATAAACCTTCAGGCCTTCTTAAGTTCCCCCTTTGACAAACGACTCGACATGAGCTCGTCGAATGTGGGGGACAGGGGGATTTAATAAAAAGGCTAATCAGAACACATTTCTGACAATTACTATAACATGAGGATTCAGGCCCGCCACACAGATGGCGGGTAAAGGTTCGTTCAATTAACAAGTCGAGGAATAAAACATGATAATGTCCGTTGAAAAGAGCGATCTCTTAAAAGGGATGCGTGAAGAGGCCGTAGCCATGTTTCAGGCCGCCATCGATCGGGTCAATCCCTACGATGCAGTAAAACGGTTTCTTCGTCTGGAGGGGACCCAATTAATATTGGGGCATGGGAAGCAGGAGGTAACCCTGGATTTAGAGGCCTTCCGGCACATTTTTCTCGTTGGCGGGGGCAAGGCGACGGCTCCTATGGCCCGGGCCATAGAAGATTTGTTCGGAGAGAAGATTAGTGGTGGATTGATCAACGTGAAATATGGTTTTACTGATGATCTCTCCTCAACGGAAATTGTAGAAGCGGATCACCCCCTGCCCGATCAGAGTGGGGTGGAGGGAACGAGAAAGATCATTGATCTTCTGGAAAAGGCGGGGGAGAAAGACCTTATATTTTCGCTCATTTCAGGAGGGGGTTCCGCTTTGCTGCCGCTACCGGCGGATTGCATTAGTCTTGAGGAAAAGCAGACTGTGACTAAAAATCTTCTGGAATGCGGCGCGAGTATTGACGAAATCAACGCCATCAGGAAGCACATCTCCTCCTCCAAAGGAGGTCAAATGGCCAGGTCCGCTTTTCCGTCGACAACAGTCAACCTCATGTTGTCTGATGTAGTGGGTGATAAAATGGATGTCATTGCATCCGGTCCGTTTGTTCCGGATCCGAGCACCTTTGAAGAGGCCGTTGAGATTATTGATAAATACAAACTGAAAGATCTCCCAGCATCCATAAAAACCTATCTGAACAAAGGCCTGGAACATGGGGTCCCGGAGACACCAAAAGAGGGTGACCCCATATTCGACCGGGTTCATAATTTCGTCATTGGAAGCAATGTTCTTGCCCTGGAGGCGGCAAAAGAGTCAGCGCAAGGAATAGGATATCAAACCCTTGTCCTCTCCTCCTCGATCGAAGGTGAAACAAAGGACGTAGCCGGGGTTCATGCGGCCATTGCAAGAGAGATTCTGTCCACGGGCAGTCCTGTTTCACCACCCGCCTGCATCATCTCCGGCGGTGAAACAACCGTGACC
>JAQYVK010000311.1 GCA_030145585.1 Desulfatiglandales bacterium
GGTCACGAGATTTCGGTCTTTAATCGGACCAAAAGCAGGGCTGAACCGTTACTACAAAAAGGGGCCCACTGGTATGAAACGCCCGCTGATGTGGCAGTTCATTCCGAGATCCTTTTCACCATTGTGGGGTTCCCAAAGGACATTGAGGAGGTCTACCAGGGTGAGAAAGGCATCCTTACTGTGGAAAGCTCATGTCAGATCATAGTAGATATGACTACAGGTCCACCGACCTTGGCCCTGGAGATTGAACAAGCAGCGGCGAAGCGCGGACTCGATAGTCTGGACGCACCGGTCTCAGGTGGGGACATCGGAGCCAGGGAAGCAACTCTGGCTATCATGGTAGGCGGGAAAAAGAGTGTTTTTGAAAAGGTTCTCCCGCTTTTTCAACTCATGGGGAAAAATATTGCATATATGGGCGGCCCGGGAGCCGGCCAGAGTACCAAGATGTGCAACCAGATTCTTGTCGCCGGGACCATGATCGGGGTTTGCGAGTCTCTCCTGTATGCCGCAAAGGCGGGGCTGGAACAAGAGGAAGTCATCCAAATCATAGGAAAGGGAGCGGCCGGTTCCTGGGCCATCAACAATCTCGGTCCGCGGATTGTTAAGGGTGACTACGACCCAGGATTTATGGTCGATCATTTCATCAAGGATTTGGGGATCGCGTTGGACGAAGCCGTTACCCTCGGTCTTTCCCTGCCCGGCTCGGAATTGGCTCATCGACTATATCTTGCCGTCAAGGAACAAGGGCACGGCCGCTCAGGAACACAGGCCCTCATCCTCGCCCTCAAGGATCTTTAAGGTATTGAATCAAGGTTCTTCTCCAATTTAGTTGGAGAAGAGGGTCCAAGGATTCAAGGATTTTTTTTCTCTCGCCCGCTCCCGTTGGTCGCTCGGGCCCACAGAGCCCACTGAGAGAATAATTATTTTTTTGTCTGATTCGTTGAGGGGACGAATCAGACAAACTATCAGTCCCTTGCGGGACCTCCGGATTACTCCAAACCCAATGAATGGCTAAAATGATATTTAGTCCCGCGCAAGCGGGATGGCAAATTGATCTGAATTCCCCCTTTCGAGAGCCTCAAGGTCTAACGAGTCTCAGGAATTCAGATCAAATAGACTCTGTGACCTCTGCGAGCTCTGTGAGAGATAAAAAGAACCTTTTAGGGGTGGTTGTTAACTTCTTCTATCAACCGGGTCGCAGATGATGCCTTGATGCTGAATCAGGGCTTCCTCAGGGGACGGAGAAGTGAAACCAGAACAAAGCCGGTCGCTGCCATCACAATAAGCATGAGGAAGATAATTCGGTAGCTCCCCATTACATCGAAGATTCGACCGGCCAGGATCGGGCTGATAGCACCTGCAAAATTCCCGCTGAAAAGGACGATGCCGAAAAGTACCCCGTGAGAACCGGTACCGAACAACTCGGCCACAGTGGGGGATACCACCGTGAAAAGACCACCATGAGCAAAACCGTAAACCACGGCAAACATGAAAAGCATCCACGCACTCCCTGCTACCTGCAGCCAGATAATGCTGCAGAACAGAATGATAAAGCAGATCATCAGGGAACGCTTACCTCCGATTCTGTCATAGGCGGATCCCAGCACGAATCGACCAACGATGCTCATCCCTCCGATCGCCGAGATGACGCCCGCCGCGGTTCCGGGGGCCAGCCCCAGGTCAGTGGCATGGGGAACAATGTGTACAACGATGGTCAGAAGGCAGAAAAAGGAACAAAACTCCGCCAGGTTAATGGCCCAGAACTGCTTCGTCCTGAAAATTTCTTTCAACGGCATCCCCGGATCCCTGGAACCGGAACCAAGGGTTGAGGGCTCATAAGGGTCATTATCGGGCAGCAGGCCTATTTCACGCGGATTATGGCGCATCACCTGGGCCGCGGCCACAAGCAGCACAATAATAACCACGCCTAAGATTATATACGCGCTGCGCCAGCCGTATGCAGCGATAAGCGCTGCGGCAAAAAGCGGCATCAGAGCCTGGCCTGATCCTGTCCCAACCTTGACGAGTCCGGACATCATGCCCCTGCTCCTTACGAACCATCGTGATACCGTAGACAGGGTAATCACATCAAAGGCTCCGAAGCCGAGGGCCACCGGCAGCCCATATACCAAATAGAGTTGCCAGGGGGTCTGAAGCCGGGAGAGGAGCAGGTAACCGAGGCCGAATAAGATACTGACTACAACAGAAAGGGCCTTCGGGCCGATTTTGTCATTCAGCCTGCCTGCCGGGATCCCAAAGGCTCCAGCGATTAAAAAAGAGAGTGACGAGGCGCCTGAGATCATCGCCCGTGACCAGCCGAATTCCGTCTGAAATTCCTTGAAAAAGACCCCATAGGTGAACATCGCACCGTAGCAGATTCCCTGCATGATGAAACTGGCCGCCAAAATATTGTAGCCGTAATAATATTTTCCTCTCATGTTTCCTCAACTGGAAGGCACGATGAAATTCTTTCACGGCCCTCTCCCATGCCTTCTTGATACTTATGAAACCTGTTCCGGAGACGTTAAGAAATGTGCATAAAAAAGCGAAGCTTCTATGAAGGTATTAAACCCGCGTGGTGAGCCTTCAAAGGGTTTTATTTATTACGTTTTCAATACCCCATCCGCTTGCGGTGGGGACTCCGCTGATTCCCTCTCCCAGGTGGGAGAGGGTTAGGGAGAGGGGGATCATGATTGCATTTTTCCTTTTCATACCCCGCCCGCTTGCGGCGGGGTAGTTGATTTAAGAATCCTTGTCGAAAGGGGAGAAGAGATGCGAAAACGTAGCGTTTTGATCTTTTTTTTACTGATGACTCTGTTCACGGGGCGGCTATATTCGGCTCATGCTCAGTGGGGGGATATGTTCAAAAAACTAAAGGAATCCGTAGGCTTGAGCGAGGAATTGTCTACGGAAAAAATCATCGAGGGCCTTAAGGAAGCCCTACAAGTGGGTACCGGAAACGCCGTGGAGATAGTCTCTCAGATGAATGGCTACTATCAGAATCCCAAA
>JAQYVK010000312.1 GCA_030145585.1 Desulfatiglandales bacterium
AAAAAACAACCTGATAGTATCGAAGTTTCGTGTCTAATGGGAATTTGCAGAGCTGCCAGAGTGGCATCAAGGAAAAGGCCCTGACTTAGGGTGTTTGTGCAAAATTTTAACATGAACTTAGAAACAGGAGGTTGACATGCCGGGAATAGCTGCACTAATAGGGTTTATCGGTTTTTTTTCACTATTGAGTTTGATCCTCTATCTTACGATAAAACACAGAAGTAAGGCCTAAAGACACTTCAAAGATCGCAAAGAGAAAAGCCTGAGGATCGGCCCTATACAGGGAAGATTTAGAGGAGATCCCTGACCTTGGATCATCTCAAAGGGGTCGAGGAGTCAAGCCCACCATAAAAAACGGTGGGAAAGGATTCGAGTGAACTAAGTCTTCTAAGGAGTCACGAATTCGGGTGTCCTATACTTCCCGCTGCTTCTTCTTTTATTCCTTTTATCTTTCTCGATTTTACGATCTGGTTAAACAGGAACAGGACGTGAAAGGCCAGTCCTAGGCCTCTCGTATAGTTGTTTGGAATAAATATGCAGAGCCCGCTCAACGTAAGCAAGACCCTTTCCCATATGTTTAGCCTGGTCAGAAAAAAACCCTCGAAGACGACCCCCATTGTGAGGGCTCCCAAGGTTACGAAGAAAAAAGCCAGGATGATCTGAAAAGCTGAGCCGATCATCAGGATCCCAGGGTTGAAGATAAATGCCCATGGGACCAGATAGGCGGCAAAGCCAAGACGCATCGCACGGAATCCGGTTCTAAAGGGTGTGCCACCTGAAATGCCGGCCGCGATATAGGCGTCCACACAGACCGGAGGGGTGATGAAAGAGAGACAACCGAAGTAGAAGAGAAACAAATGAGCCGCAATAGGTTCAACCCCGGCCTTGATCAGTGCAGGGGCCAACAAAACGACCGTCAAGATGTAAACCCCCACTGCCGTCATGCCCATACCCAGGATAAAGGCGGCCAGGCCTGTCATGATCAGAAGAACCGACAGCCTGCCCCCGCTTATGGACAGAATTTCGGAAGCAAACTTTGTACCCGCACCGGTCATATAAATGGCGCCCACAAGGATTCCGATGGCTGTGCAGAGGGGGATGATCTGCAGCATCCCTCTGGCCGAATCTTCCATGGCAATGAGGAATTTTTTTAAGGTAAGCCTGGTTTTCTTTTTAAAGGAACTCACGAAGATCAGGGCGACCAATGTGTATATAATAGTTGTCTGGGCCGAATACCTGAGCCCCCCCAAGAGGAACAGGAGAAGGGCAAAGGGCAAAAGGAAATGCCAACCGCCCATTAGCGTCTTACGAAGGGAGGGAAGCTCTTCTCTCGGTATTCCTTTGAGCCCGATCTTGGCCGCCTCCAGGTCCACCTGCCCCAAGAGGGTCGCATAATAGGCCATGGCGGGCAGAAAGGCCGCCACGCAGACGCTCCAGTAGGACATCTGAAGGAACTCTGCAATCAGAAAGGCGGTCGCGCCCATGACAGGCGGCATAAACATCCCGGCAAGGGAGGCGGTCGCCTCTACGGCTCCCGCGTAATTTTTTTCATATCCGGTTCTTTTCATGAGGGGGATGGTGATCTGCCCGGTTGTTGCCACATTTGCGGCTGTGGAGCCGGAAATAGAGCCAAAGAAGGTACTTGCCAAGACGGCCGCCTTGGCCGCACCTCCCCTTAAATTCCCGGCAGCGGCAAGTGCAAGGTCATTAAAGAATTGACTCGCGTCTAGTGCCCTAAGGAAGGCCCCGAATATTATGAAGCCCGCAACAATAGTGGATACTATACCGATGATCAATCCCCAGAAACCTTCGGCGCTCAGGTACATGAATCCGAAAACCATGCTGTAGGAAAAACCGGTACTTTTTAAAAATCCAGGGAAGTAATTACTGTACACGGCATAAAAAAAGAAGAAGACAATGATGAAGCATAGCGTCAATCCGATGACCCTCCGGACAGCCTCGATGACGACAATGAAAAGAAGGGAGGCCATAACCACCTCAAAGGGGTAGGCCAGCAGCCTTCCCTCCGCCATAAGGGCATCCGCCCTTATGGCGATATAGGAACAGCCTGCAATGATAATGATGATGGGCAGAATGTCATACCAGCGCAGGTTGTTCCTCGACATCTTCTTGGAGGGAGGATAAAGGAGATAGACCAGGATACAGATAAGTCCGGCGCTTACGGCCCTGTGGGTGAGGGGATAGAGCACGACACCTAAATAGAAGAAGACATTGCACAGGTAACAAAGCGTATAAACCGACCATACGATGGCGGTTATTGCCGCCAGTTTAGACCTCAAACCCCGATCCTTCCAGCTTACACCGGTTCCAAATTCATTCATATGATAACCCTCTCAGAGGATGGTCCCCGCCCTTTGGGCGGGGATGGCCGGAGTTTTTTAGACTTTTATTTCTTCAGCCCCTCCTGCTTTTTCAACATCTTATCCTGGTAGGCCTGGGCCTCTTTGGTCCACAGCCCCTTTTCCTTAAAATAACGGATAGAGCCCTCATGATAGGGTACTGCATTGGCCACGGGTCGGTGCTTGAGCGACCAGTATTTTGCTGCAGGATGGGTATCGGCGAATTCATCGGTGTGATCGAATATGGCCTTCACAACACCGTAGACAACTTCCGGATCTGCTTTTGCAGAAGTAAACATGGCATTCTGATAGCACATGGCGTTCGGAACCGGGCTCTTGTTGCGGAAGCGCTTATCATTGGCCGGGATATCCTGAATAAAATACCCCTCCATCTTGCCTGCGACATATTCGGCCTGTTTTTTCGTCAGTTGCACAAATAGGCATTCTCCCTTGGCCTCGTTAACTTGCATGACAAAGTTTGGAACTACAGGGTAGAGCACTGCACCCACTCTCCCCTCCACGAGATCCCGAACACCTTCTTTGATATTCGGAAAAGCCATAGAAGCCTTCAGGTCCTTGACCGTCATTCCGGCGGAAGCGAGTTGATGTTTTGACATCTCATCAAACATGGGGTTTGCTTTGAATTTGTTGTAAACCACCTTTCCCTTGAGATCATTTATGGAGCGTATACCGGTGGACTCTATGGTCCAGAACATGAACATGTAGTCATGTCCTGCCGCCACGGTTCTCACATTCTGTGGCCCCATTTTGGAATACAACCCCCTACCTAAAAATGCGTTGAGAATGTCTGCTGCGTTATGATTAGCAAAATCGGCCTTGCCCTGGGCCATAAGGGGAAGCCAGAGCTTTGGACCCCCAAGGGGTTGAACGATCCAATCCTCAATAGGGGTATATTTTTGTACCACCTGGCCCACACCCACCTGGACCATATGAACCGAGGCGCCGGGCGCCGGTGAAATGACGGTCACCTGCTTAGGCCACTCAGCTCCCCACGAAGGGCATGCAATAAAAATGGATACCAATATGACAAATAAACCCATCCTGGTTAAAGTTGTCCGGTTGACAGCTCGTCTTTTTTCCATGCTGATTTCTCCTTTCTGTTTAGGTTTTCTGATTATTAATCCCTATTAACTTGGATTTGCCATAATAGAGATCGCCTGCAGATAAGTTAGAAAAAATACGATAAAATTGAGGGTTGATGATTCTTTTCGCAGTGAGTGAACATCAATTTGAATTGCCAATATTTTTAATAACACAAATTTTCAGTTTTGTAATTGAAAAATACAACCCCTAAGGGATCTGAGAGGACAGCCGGTGGGCCAGACCTCCACACTGATGGCAGCCAGACCCGAGTGAGTGAATGGGCGGGATAAATGAACAGATTCGACCAACCGAGCCAAATTCACTTCTTATCCACGTAGGGCGGTAACATCAAACTCCACGAGCATATTGGATTTGGAAAGGGAAGCGACCTCGCAGACAGTACTCGCCGGGGGTTCGGCTGCCAGGCTGGGCGCGTGTTGTTCCCAATATTCGAACTCAGTCTGTTTTACCGCCTCGTAGTCCTTCATATCCTTGAATATAGATCAATACCTTTGCAATATTTTCCATAGACGTCCCCGCCTCCTCCAGAGCAAGACGAATCTTGTCCATGGCTACCCGCGTCTGATCCCGAACCTCATCGGAGGACACTTCTCCGGTCTCCAGTGTTCTGCCACTTGATCCTGATAAAAACACCCACCGTCGCTTGCCCACCAGCGGTGGGCCGCTATGGCGCGGCAGGCAGACTGACACAGACTTTTTGTCCGAGCGACCCCTCGACCCTTCGACGAGCTCAGGACTTCCAGCAGGTTCAGGACTTTCAGCACTGCTCGGACAAAAGTAGTCATCGCTTCGCGAGGATAGAAAGGTAGACAGAGCTCGCAGCCATGAAGGCGGATAAAGGGGTGGTAGGGGTTTTAAAATTCAGAAAATCACTTGACGATGTGCAATTTAAGATGTCATAACCTACCATACATTTCGTCAATCTAATGGGCGGTGGGGTAATAAAAACTGTAGTTTTTTATTGCCACCAGGACTTTAAAATTTCGGAAGAAATCTAAACCAGGCTGATCTGAATGGGAAAGAAAAAACTTTTCACATACCGTCAAACCGACTCCGCACATCTAAAATGTACCTTGAACCTTTCTGAATTATACCCGGTTGGAAGTGAACGACAACAGTTCAAGAAAAAACTGAAGCCGTTTCTTCGTTCCGACCCCTATAACAAAGAGGTATATGCAGTAAAGGATGGCGAGTTGATATTTCATAGCGAACAGCTTGTTCCTTCCAAAAAAGATAACCGCCCTCCCCTCTTATTGGTTTTTGGGAATCCCGCCAGCCATTCAGTAATAGAAGGGATGTTTTTCTCTCCCCATAAAGATGGAAAAGAGAACAGGTTCTGGAAGCACCTGCTTCCACGCGCGGGCATCGTTGATCTCACATTTGACGAAAACCTCTCCACGAAGGAGCGTAACAAGCGGAGAATGAAGCGCATGACCGAACTGGACTACGAGTCGTCGTTCAGAGTCGGGCTCTGTGTCTATTTCTCCATGCCCAGCAGCGCAGGCGGCCCCTGGTCCGGGGTTGCGGGAATTCATAAGCTCCTGGGAACGAGAGCGCTGAAAGATCTGGAGAGGTTTGAAAGAGACCGAATACTTCATATCGCGAAGAGCTTTCTCACCGGTCGTGGAATCATTGTGACGTTTCAGAGGAATGCCTGGGAAGGTTTGCGCTCTGATGCAGATCCTGCCTACAGCATAGAGTCGGCAAGGAAAGGCAAATTAAAAGGTAAACTGAAGGGTATGCCCAAAATCCCCCTTTATGGTGTCCCCCCTACCCGCTTAATTGGTCCGTGTCGGGAAATATTAAGAAGATGTGTGATCTCCAAAGGAGTTGGTTGATGTATTAAACCATAAGGGCTCAAGGATTCGAGGGGCGAAAGGGGAAGAACATTGAACATCGAACATCGAACGTCCAACGTCCAACGTCGAATTAAAAAAATGAACGCACCACCCCGCCACACCCGCCAAAAAGATAGGCGGGTAAAAGACAGGCGGGTAAATATCGAAGGAGAAAAACGAAAAGAATAGACGATGTATTCAGTTTAGGCCAAAGATGTCATTCATAATGGCCTGTTGAGGAATGAAAGATATGACAAAAGAGACAACTTGGGGAAAAGAGAGGGCCGAATTATTTGCAAAGCCCATCGATAAAATGGCAAGCCCGGTTTATGCTGCTTTAGCTCGCAGAAGTAC
>JAQYVK010000313.1 GCA_030145585.1 Desulfatiglandales bacterium
TAGATGAAAGAAGAAGAGGGAGAAGATGAGCAAGAAAACCATATGGGTTCTTGGCATCGTGAGCGCCTGTCTTTTGCTTGGTCTTATACCCGCCAGTGCAGATGACCGATTTACGGATAACGGCGACGGCACGGTGACCGATCATTTGCTCGGTGTCATGTGGGGTAAAACGGACAACCAGGGAGATATTGATTGGAAAAGTGCCCAGCGCTGGGTCAAGTACACTTTACCTGACGGTCTGCCGCTGGAGAAGCGAGACAACTGGAGACTGCCCACCATAAAAGAACTCCAAAGCCTGTATGTTGACGACAAAAAATATAAAGGTTATGAGACCGACTGCGGGCAGCGGGTTAAAATGGTTCCTGAAATCAGACTAAGCTGCGGTTGGGTCTGGTCGTCGGAGAGAAAGAATATCAGTGCCCGCGTCTTTAATTTTCAGAAGGGCTATCACTATACGGATCGTCTTGTTCACAATAGAGCTTACCGGGTCTTGCCTGTCCGGACCCTGAAGCCCGGTGAGTGAAGCCCCCCCCCGAAGATTCATAATTGAGGATTACATGAAATTGAATCGCAATCGTCAATTGCGAAAGGAGATATATGAGTCGAATTAACAAAATTCTAGTCGCTATTGCTTTCTCAAAATATGCTCCGGATATATTCAATTTCGCTGCACAACTGGCAACGGATTTAGATGCCCAGCTCGTTGTGGCAAATGTGATCAATATCCGAGATGTTGAAGCGATTAGTAGCGTGGAATCGTTAGGGTATTCTGTTTCGACGGATGATTACAAAAAGGACGTCACAAAGGAGCGAAAATCCCAGCTGGGAGAGTTGGCCGGAAAGATTTCTTTCCCGAAGGAAAAGATGCATACGATCATCAAAGTGGGCCACCCCTTTGATGCCCTACTGAAGATTA
Source organism: Desulfatiglandales bacterium (assembly GCA_030145585.1). Classification (GTDB taxonomy): domain Bacteria; phylum Desulfobacterota; class DSM-4660; order Desulfatiglandales; family HGW-15; genus JAQYVK01. The sequence goes on from JAQYVK010000313.1 coordinate 917, forward strand.
TCGAGGAAGAAAGCGTGGATATGGTGGTCATGGGGACCAAAGGTCGGACTGATCTCGAATATGTCATGCTTGGCTCTGTGGCAGACAAAATGCTTCGCCACTCACCCGTACCGGTTGTCTCCTTCAGAAAAAAATGAACAGGAAAACAATCTTCCGAATTCATTCAAGGGCCGGAATCGCCATTTGCCGGAACACCTTGCCCAGACACCCCTCCTTAAAAAAGATCCCCTCGCTGATGAAGGTCCCCCAAACACTCACTATTTGTTTGCTATCGTCGAAAAGTTTTCGCATGATGCGATGTGCATTATAGCTGGTGTCATAATCATGTTCCGATTGGAAGGAGTGTGCGACAGTATAAAATCCCCCCTGGCCCCCCTTTTTGAAAAGGGGGGAACACTTACACTCCGGCATTGCTCATTGCGGCCATAGGTGTGCTGATAAACCTTCAGGCCTTCTTAAATTCCCCCTTTGACAAAGGGGGACAGGGGGATTTAATAAAAAGGCTAAACGGAACATATTTATGACAATTGCTATAAGTATCATCTATGCAAGTTCGCAGAAGATGGTATCGGGAAATCCTATGAGATTTATATTTAAAAATGGCATGGTTCCTGCTACATATCACAACAAACTCTCTTGTACAGGATATTGATGAGTATTTGTTATTCTAATGATATTAAGGAGATCGGCATGAAATTTGAATGTATCATCTATGAAAAAGATGAAGATATCGCCACCATCAAGCTGAACAGGCCCAAGGTCCTGAATGCCATGAACAAGCAGCTGTGGCTTGATTTTCAGATCGCCTTGGAAGATGTCCGAAATGACTTATCCATCAACGTCCTCATCATCACCGGTGAAGGGAGGGCGTTCTCAACCGGAGCGGACCTAAAGGAATCAAAGGACAGGAGTTTAGAGGATTATCGGAGCTATTTGGTTGAACTCCAGGAAACCTCGAGAAAAATCATCCGGTTTGAAAAGCCGATCATCGCCGCCATCAATGGCTATGCTCTGGGCTCGGGGTATGAACTCGCCCTGGCTTGTGACATTAGAATAGCGGCGGATGAGGCACAGATAGGGTCCCCCGAAGCCCGGGTTGCCTCCTCGGTTACGGGTGGGGCCATGAGACTCTTACAAGATTTGGTCGGCCCTGGAAAGGCGAGGGAACTTTTATTCACCGCGGAATATATCGATGGGAAAGAGGCGGAAAGAATCGGTCTTGTGAACAAGGCCGTTCCTCTCAATCGACTCATGGAGGAAGCCAAGGCCTTGGGGAAAAAGATTGCAAAAAATTCTCCCTTCTCTATAAAGATGATTAAGAAGGGGTTCAACATGGCCCGGGGAGAGGTGAGCCTCGAGGCGTTGATGGATTATGAGATCGAAGCCTGCCTCGCCGCTGTTTCCACTAAAGAGAGGCAGGAGTCCTTAAAAGACTTTGAGGAACGAAAAAGAAACTGAAAAGGCATATGAATGGTCCTAGAAAAGATATTAAACGCTGAATCGGTCGCCATTGTTGGGGCTTCTAAAAATGAGACCAAGAGGGGTTACCAGGCCATACGGATCCTGGTGGATGAGAAATATGAGGGGAAAATATATCCCGTAAACCCGAAAGAGGATCGCATCTTGGGGTACCCCTGTTATCAAAAAGTCTCTGACATTGAAGACCCGGTTGATGTAGTGCTCATTACCACCCCGGCCAAGACCATCCCCGCCATTTTGGAGGATTGTGGGAAAAAAGGTGTCAAAGGGGCCGTCGTCATTGCCGGTGGGTTCGGTGAATTGGGTCAGGAAGGCAAGAAGCTGGAATATGAGGTGGTCGAAGCGGCCAAAAAAAACAAGATTCGCATCATCGGCCCCAATACATCCGGCATAATCAATCTGAAGAGCCATATGAATCTCGTTGGGATGCATGATGTCCCCAAGGGAGACATTGCCCTTCTCTGTCAAAGCGGCAACATGGCCCTCACGCTGATCATGGAGGCAAAGATCAAGAGTCTCAAAGGCTTTTCCTATTATGTTGGCGTAGGCAACGAGGCGGATATTCGTTTTCACGAATATCT
>JAQYVK010000314.1 GCA_030145585.1 Desulfatiglandales bacterium
ATGTCTTCAAGCGTGACGCCGATATCTGTGTGGACGGAGGTCAGGGTCATTTCCCGGTTCTCAAATCTGTAGGTTCCCAGGTCGGTAATTACCGTCGATGGTCCGGTATGCGGGCGCAAACCGTGTTCTTCCCTGGCTCCCTGTTTCCCGTCCAGATAACCGGGGCAGGTGATGAAATCGACCTTCTCCAAAAACCTTCGTTTACTCTGCTTCAAGATTATGATCACCTTGTTACAGAAGCTCATGACGTCGTTTGCTCCCCCACTCCCATTCCATCTGTGCACAGGCTTAAGATAGTCCCCCACAGCGTTATCATTCACATTACCATACCGATCAATTTGCCCCGCCCCAATGAAGCCTTTGTTTACAAAACCGCGTTGTGCCAAGGCGTTCACATAAACGAGACCCGCCAGGGCGTCCGACATGAAATGAACCGGCAGGGCATCCTGGTATTGACCCAAGGGGCAAGGAGTGGTCCTAATGATCCCCACCTCATGCACGACAGTACAGTGAGGGGCATGGGTGTACTTGGCCAACCAGGTAGCCAACGTAGGGAGTCCCACGCCGACGTAAATGACATCCCCGTCCCTGATCTCTCGGGCAGCGGAAGCGACCATTTGTTCAGTAGCCGTATAACTTTTGGCTTTTTTGGCTTGTGCCATAGAGCAGTCTCCTCAATATCCTGTAATAATCGGATCGCTCGCAACAGGGTTTTTTATTTTTAGTTTCTCAAAGTATTCGTCCCCTTTAACCGCTTTTCGTTTTTCAAGGTATGCGTTCCAATCTTTCACACCGTGGACAAAATCCTCCAGGTAGGCTTCGTATTTCTCTTTGCCCATGGTGTCGGCCATAAAACCCCATATATCACCATTGTAGCAGCCGGCAAGGTGGAGAGGGTAAGCACCCCAAGGTTGCTCCACCACGGCGTTGACGCGAAAGCCGGGGACGATGGTCAAGTTAGGATTCTTCCTGATCACTTCAGAATCCACGACCTTCTCGGTGACCACAATCACCCTTTGGCTGGCATTGATTCCCTCCCGGTCCACGCCCAGCGAACCCCATTTTTGAGCGTTGCCTTCAGCATCGGATCTTGGCACATGAAGGATGCCCACATCAGGAGTTACCCCCCTGACGGCACCCAGAGTTTCGCCTGTGAAAGGACACTGGGTCGTCGTGAGATTTTCGTTATACTTCATGAAATCAGAGCCGATGAGGGTCCGGGTCGGTATGAACGGGATACCCATCTGACCCGCTAACAGGGCAAGGGCCACACCAAAGTGCGATGTCTCTTCGATATGGGGGAACTTGTTCATTTTCCTGGCCCTTGTAAGGGCATAGGAACGTTTCTCATTTCGCATCATAAACCCGGAGGTGATTTTGTCTACAAGGCCTTCGGCGATGAGCAAGCCAGTCATCGCTACGAGACAACTTATCACGTCGAGGTGATCGATCCGCTGACGAGCAATCTCATGGATCGCCGCTGAGGGCTCACCATGCTGTGTGCCGGATAGAAATAACGTATCACCACTCTGAATAAATTTTGAGATAGCTTCCTTCATCGGCATGATTTTTTCCACTGGCCGTTACCTCGCTGTTATCCCCTATTGCGTCAAGCCCGATAGGGTCGTTAATGGGTAAAGGTTGATGATAAGAACTTCATTATTATAAGAAGGTTTATGGAAGGAATTGGCTTGCATGATAAGAACTTTATTTTTCAGCGGGAGTATAGGAGAAATCAGGTTTGTGTGTCAAGTTCAAAGAGAGAACCAAGGTGTTTTTATACGATTTTCTTGACATCAACCATAGGTTGCGATTAACTGAAAAAATAAGTTAGTGGTCAACCTGATAGGAGAGAGATTTATAAAAGTTCAAATTAAACTTACATTCTAACACACCAAACAAATTGTGAACCCCGATTTATTATGAAGTTTCTTGTCTTTTCCTTTTCCTTGTTTTTCGCCGTGGGCTGTGGAAGTCAACAACCTACAGTGTATGATCCTAAGCCTCCGGTGTCTGATTCAAAGCAAGTGGAACCCTCTAAAATACTTACTCCCATAGGCCACGCCATTCAGGCGGGAGCCTTTACGAATCCTAAAAATGCAACCAGGTTGACCCAAGCCTTGCAAAAGGAAGGCTTGGATGCCTATTACTTCGTTCATGAGACAGGACTTTATAAGGTTCGCTTTGGGGATTTCCCTTCTAAAGCGATCGCAGCTAAGAATGCTGAAGCGCTTCATGCCAAGGGTATTATTGATGTCTACTATGTCGTCGGACCTGAAGACTACCCCAGGGCCAAAACCCGGGAGCAGGGTGAAAGGTTTCTTAGAGAAGAAATAGTAAATACGGCAGAAAGGTTTTTGGGCACACCCTATCAGTGGGGTGGCACCTCACCCAAAACGGGCTTTGATTGTAGTGGCTTGACAGCAGCGGTTTATGAGCTGAATGGCCTGAAACTCCCAAGATCATCGAAACAACAATGGTCGGCGGGTACGCCAGTTGATCGCAATGAACCGTCAAAGGGAGATCTCGTTTTTTTTGCGACGGCAGGAGGAAGAAAGGTCTCGCATGTGGGTATCTACGTCGATGATGGTAGATTTATCCATTCGCCAAGAAAAGGGAAAACAATACGCTATGGATCCCTTTCCAACGGATATTTTAAAAGCCGATATCTTGGAGCAAGGACCTATTTATAGGTAAGACTTTTGAAAAACGCCCCCTGAGGCCAATCTCTGGGTCAGATTCAAATTTAAATTGCGGTCATGACGGGTTGGTGTAACAGTCGCGGCCAGGAGGTCGCTCCTACAAAATGGTTCGGTTATATGTAGGAGCAATCTCTGGTTGCGATAAATCATTGGTCACAATGAATTCGTGACACGGATGTCTAATGATATTACATCTGTCGTGCAGGATCAGGTTCATAGACGAATATTGTATTATCATCCTCGATCCGGGTATTTATCTGATTAAGGGGTGAATAGACGTAGGCATAAAAGTCTCTTTCCGGTGCCGGCCCCAGTATGCTCATTAAACGCGGAGGGGTGGAATAGGTTTCCATCCAACCAACAATGTCAAGCAACACCTTTTTATCTTCGATTTTGTGCCAGCGGTCCGGTGTGCCATTCAACTTTTTTGGGTTGTCTTTCGGGTGGAACACGATAGCCCAGGGTCGCGCTTTCGATCGACCTGCCGCCCAGATGTCATAATCCCCCATATTGTTTGCCATCTCTTGTACCTTCGGCTTCCACTCTTTTGCTTTGAGCTGTGGTGTGATTTGGGCGTTTCTCTTAGCAGCACCACATCCGAACATGGAAACAAAAAACCCGAGCACCAATAGTGAAATAAAAATTTTTCTTTGAATTGTCATATCGTTCCTCCTTCTGTTTAAGATTGCCTGCAGATAATTTAAATCGTCATTCATGCCTTATCCAATTTTTTTTCATTGTTTTATAGATGGATACTTTCCAGTATTAGAATATTAAGGGTTAATAGGGAAAATACGTACAAACGGGTTAAAATAAGACAAGCAAGCTTAAAGTATACCAATACTTGTAATAATTTGGGTTGTCAAGGTTTTTCAATAGATATAGTGGGGAGAATACTCAAATAGACATACAAACAGAAACCAAATAGCCTACGCCACCCCATTCTGCTATCAAAGTCGATTACCTGCTCTACCGATAGCCGGAGATCAACATGGATTCCATATTTAGAAAGGCATTGGTCATTTAGGGATAACTTGACCTATGGACTCGGTTTTGGGTTCTTTCATGCATGAATGGAAACGAGTCTTAAATCCCGACGGCCGTCAATAGGTGTTCTCCTAATCTTTTAGCAGGTCATTGATAATTTTGACCAGCTCATCAGGATTGACCGGTTTTTCCACAAAGGCGTTTGGGGCCGAATACTTGCCCATCCCGGAGGTTTCAACCATTTTTTCATCCCCCGCAGCCTGCTTGAATATAAAATTCTTGAGATCGACACCCGTCACTTCCGAGGCTCCGGAGATGATGACCACGGGGATATCGCACAGATCAGGGTCCTTTTTCAATTCCTGAAACATCACGATACCGCTCTGTTCGGGCATGATCAGATCAAGAGTAATCAGATCCGGATTCTCCTTTTTGGCCAATTCGAACCCTTCTTTACCGCTATTCGCACTAACGCTTGTATAACCGTTATCTTCAACAATGAGACTGATGATGCTGATGTTGTCAGGATCATCGTCCACAATCATTATTTTTTTAGGCATGTTTATCCTCCTTTTTTCGAGTATATCATATAAATCATCTTGGAAGGTGACAAGTTCAAAATGACGGTCACATCAATCAGAAGGCCTGGTCTTTGTTAAAGACCTAAGAGCTTCTGGATATCCGGATGTTTGGTCATCACCTTCAGAAATTGTCCGGTTCGGCGATCCAGCCTGTTTTTTAGAATTTTCATCACCTCGTTCATAAACCAGTATCCGGAGGTATGGTCCTCCTTTAGAAGTTCCAGGAACATATTCCCGGGGGTGATCAGGACCTCACAGGGTTCCGTGCATACGGCGTAACTGGTGTGTGTTGAGCCGGGAATTAAGGCGGACCAGCCAAAGGAGTATCCCGATTTTATGGAGCCGAGAGAGATGATAATCTGTTTTGCGACTTCCACCTCCAAAAGTAACTTCCCTCTTTTCAGCATATAAAAATTCTCAGCCCGATTCCCTTCTTCAAAGATCACTTCGCGTTCCTTGAACTGGCGTGATTCGGTCAAAGGGCAAATTTTCTCTAGGAGTTGGTCCGACAGCTTCTCAAATAAATATATCGCCTTGACGTCTTCCATAGAAACCATAAGCATCTCCTATCAATGGGTGAATCTTCAGTAAGGATCTAATTAATTCAGGAAAGGACAAAAATCAAGAAATTGTTAGCCACTAAAGCATTTACGCCCCCGGGAAAGGCTCCAGTCGCAGGGCACCATAAACCGTTTTTTTTTTAAATTCAAGTTTTTCTTTTGTAGATCGTCAATTCCATCCCTGTAGTAATCTCTGCCATCATGAGGCCCACAGGCTGATGCTTGACCCAAGGAGCTACTCAAATTCAGGGTTGACAATGGACATCTAATTATTCTAAATTTATAGTAAAAAAGACTAACTACGCAATAACTATTAACGCGCCGAGTCTTCTGGAGGGCACAAGCGACGAAGTTGTCGGGAAGGTGCCATCTGACCGACTATCAAGCAGCTAAAAATGATTTTGGACTTGTTTCCGGCATCTGAAATCGGACGTGTTGCGTTGGTTCTGGAAACTGCAAATGGAGGATAAAAATGTCGATTATTACGATTTCAAGGGGATCATACAGCAAAGGCAAGGAGGTCGCCGAAAAAGTTGCCCAGAGACTGGGATATGAGTGTATCTCGCGGGATGTCATCCTGGAGGCCTCTGAAGAATTCAATGTTCCAGAGATAAAGCTCGTTCGTGCCATTCACGATGCCCCTTCTATTTTGAACAGCTTTTCCTATGAAAAGGAGAAATATATTGCCTACATCCAGGTGGCTTTATTGCGATACTTCAATAAAGACAATGTCGTCTATCACGGCTTGGCGGGTCATTTTTTTGTGAAAGAGATTTCCCACGTGATCAAGGCGCGCATCATTTCGGATATTCAAGACCGCGTAAAGCTTGAAATGGCAAAAGAAGGAATAAGTAGGAAAGAGGCCTTAGAAATTCTGAAAAGGGACGACGAGGAGCGAAGAAAATGGAGTCAAATGCTCTATGGGATCGACACACATGATTCCAGCCTGTATGATCTTGTCCTCCATATACACAAATTCACGGTTGATGACGCAGTAGACATTATTTGTCATGCAGTAGGATTGACGCATTTCCATACGACGCCCGATTCAAAAAGGGCGATGGATGATCTACTTCTATCGGCCGAAGTCAAGGTTGCGTTAATGGAAATAAAAGTTGGGATTGAGGTATCTGCCCAAAACGGCATCGTATTGGTGAAAACAGAGGCGCCGGTTACCAAAGAGCTCAAATTGATTGATGATATTGAGAGGGCTGCGAAGAAGGTCTCTGGAGTCAGAGACGTCAAAACAGAAGTGCTTCACATAACACCCTATAGCACACCCTTTAGCGATTAAGAGGTCCTTTGATGCATATTTTCATGATCCCAAAGACAAGAAAACACCAATTGCGCGGGCATCATCCGAAGGAGCAATGATCTAATTCTACTCGAGCCGTGTGAGGAGCGAAAAGGAACCTAATTTGAGGGAATCCCATAAGGCCTGTAAGACCTTCAGGGTGAGATATCCAAATATGAAGCGAGGTCTTTGCAAAATTATGGGGAGTGTCATCAATGAAAAAAAAGGTATTGCTGATCGATGATGAAAAAGAATTTTTGGAAGTCCTATCCGAACGTCTCGAGGTCCGTGGCTTTGGTGTCGAAACCGCAATCAGTGGGGAGGAGGCCCTGAGATGGATTCATAAGTCCGAATTTGACGTCGTTCTTCTTGACGTCATGATTCCGGGAGACAATGGTATTGAAATTCTAAAGGAAATAAAACGCTTAAGACCCTTCATCCACGTCATCATGCTTACCGGCCACGCTAAGATTGATACAGCTATTTGGGGTATGGAATTAGGGGCCTACGATTATCTCATAAAACCGATAGAGATTGAGTCGCTGGTTGAGAAGATCAAAATGGCCTATGATTCTAAATCGGCGCAACAAATGCGTGCTCGTCAAGAAGAAACAAGGCCCATCCACAAGAAACCCGATCGCAACAGATTTCTTACCGTTATTTATAACTTCTTTCATGGCTTCCGAAGAGACCCTCGCTCAAAATCTTAAAGGATTTATTTTCTAATGATAAAAAGAGAAGGGTGATGATGAAAACCCTTTTTCAAAGAATCTATAGATATCATCAAAAAAGCATGGATTGAAAATTTGCTTGGAGAGGTTGCGTGTATCAAATTTTAAAGAAATTTTTATCAACAAAATGGTCAAAACCTCCGCTATGTGAAAAAGACCTGCGAATAGAATTTAGAGCTCGATATCATAACTTTAGGTTGCTGTTGAATTCCAATAAGAGAGTCCTTGAGGCTATAGCAAGGATCGAACAGGCCCTTCGAGATAAGCACCCTTTTGGTATGCCCTTTGTCAGGACCAACTGTACGACTATATCCGTCGAAGTTTTTCGTATGATAAAAAATTTGGAAGAACTGGCTCCTGGAAGGTATAAAGGACTACATACCAAGTTCGATGAGATTCAACATATTTTGAACAAGTTGCTTTCTCATAAAAAACCTGTGCGGGATGAAAAATTTGTTTTTCCGTTGAGTTCTATTAATAGAGACAAGGCCGATCTTGTGGGAGCCAAAATGGCGAACCTTGGAGAGATAAAAAGTAGACTCGATGTAACCGTACCTGATGGATTTGCCATTTCATCGGCTGCCTATCAAAAGTATATCGGTCACAGTAATTTGCAAGAGGAGATTGATAGACGTTTTCAGACTGTTGCTGGGAATCACATAGCGAAGCTTTCTCAACTTAGCACTGAAGTCCAGGAGCTAATCGTCCAGTCTGAAATACCAGATGACATCGTGCAGGCCATTATGGAGGCCTGCTTTCGACTTGGAGAGGGGAAGGAAAAAGAGGTCAGGGTAGCACTGCGAAGCAGTGCATTAGGAGAAGATACAGCGGGGAGGACTTTTGCAGGCCAGTATCACTCCGAATTAAATGTTGGTCCGGGAAATATAATCCAAGCCTACAAGAAGATTATTGCAAGCAAGTATAGTCTGCAAGCCATCGCCTACAGAATGAACAGGGGGCTTAGAGATGATGACTTTGACATGTGTGTGGGATGCACTGTCATGATCGATGCCGAGTCGGGGGGGGTGACTTATTCCCGCAATCCTATGGATATTCAGGACAATTCAATCCATATAAGCGCCGTGTGGGGGTTGCCCAAACCCGTTGTCGACGGCAGCGTTGCCTGTGACCATTTCGTTCTATCCAGGCAGAAGCCCATGTCGGTAATTTCTCAAGAAATAAAGTCAAAAGAAAGTAGATTTAAATGCTTTCCTCAAGAAGGACAGTGTGGCATTGAGTTATTAAAAGAGAAAAGAAATATGCCATCCATAGATCAACGACAGGCTGTTTTATTGGCAAAACTGGCGGTGATGTTGGAAAATTACTATGATTCACCACAGAATATTGAATGGGCAATTTCCAATGACGGTACGATCTATATCCTACAATGTAGGCCAATGCAACAAATGGAGAAGGCGGCACGAACTTCTACTGAGAAAATAGCAAGACCCAAACGAGAAAATGTCATGATCCAAGGAGGTATTGCCGTAAGTCCTGGTTTTGCCAGTGGAACCGTGTTTCAGTTAAAAGGTGGGAGTGACATGATTAAATTCCCGGAAGGAGGGATACTTGTTACTACCCAGGCGCTCCCCAAGTGGGCGCCGCTGCTTAATCGGGCCGCTGCTTTGGTCACAGAACAGGGCAGCGTTGCGGGTCACCTTGCAACCGTAGCGAGGGAACTCGGAGTCCCGGCCCTTTTCAGTGTATCAGACGTGATGAATTTACTAAGAAATGGTGATCAGATAACTGTTGACACCGATGCTTCTATTATTTACGAGGGCCGCGTGAAGGCTCCGTTAATGGATTCAATGGTAAAAAAGGATATCATAGAGGAAAGCCCCGTTTATAATACACTTAAGGAAACGAGCCTGTACGTTGTACCCTTAAATCTGTTAGATCCTGAATCCCTCGAATTCACTCCAATGAATTGCCGAACGCTACATGACATTACCCGATTTATCCATGAAAAATCGGTTCTGGAGATGTTTAATTTTGGCAGGGAGCACGGTTCTTCCGAGAGGGCGAGCAAGCGGCTTGTCCATCACGCGCCCATGAAATGGCGGGTTTTAAATCTCGACGACGGGTTTAGGGAGGTGGTGGACGGCAAGTATGTCAAAATAGATCTTATTGCATCAATTCCCATGTTGGCCCTTTGGGATGGGATCGTTGCTATCCCTTGGGAAGGGCCCCCACCCGTTGACGGGAAGGGATTCATGTCCGTCATGTTTCAGGCGACAACGAATAGGTCCTTAAATTTTGATCAGCGTTCACCCTACGCAAACCAAAATTATTTTATGATCTCCAAGAATTTTTGTAACTTCACTACTAAGCTTGGTGTCCATTTTTCCACGGTAGAGACCGTGGTAGGTGATCTTTCGGATGAAAATTATATCAGTTTCCAGTTCAAGGGGGGAGGCGCAGACTATGACAGACGGATCAAAAGGCTGGCTTTTTTAAGGGATATACTTGAGGAAAACGGTTTCTCTGTTGATATAAAAGAAGACAACCTTATAGCTCGCCTGGAGAATCAAGAGAAGGATTTCATGAGGGAAAAATTGAATATACTCGGTTACTTGACGATTCATACCAGGCAACTGGATATGATCATGTCCAACAGCTCAAAGGTGTACTATTACAGGTCAAAAATTAGAAAGGATATCCGTGACATAGTCCGTTCCCAGAGGAGTGAATCAGAATCTATCCAATAAAGCCATCTTAATTCGAAGCGCACTCGGTTATCGTTGACACATACACAAAATCCCACCATAATCGCTCCCATAAAAAAAGATTTCATATCGCCTCATTTCACGAGCACAGCTGACACATGGATGTTTTTTCCTGTTTTGAAATCAGGCGCCCTCATAAATGAGATTCTTGTGGTTCCATAGGTGGTTCAAATCTTTCTGAGTATTTCTGAGACGGCTAAGGGTGTGCAGGAAACCGACGATCAACAGGTGACGGAAACTTTTGGAGCTTAAAAGGAGATTAGACGAAAAGGGCCGTTAACGGCCCCGCCCTGGGCAAGCCACTGAATACGAGTTAATGATCCAGTGCCATGCCCCAGCCCTCAAACATGAACATAATTGCAAAACCATACCAGAGCGTGTAGAGTACATAGAAGATGAGAGAGAATAGGACAATTCCCCAACGATCACTGATCTTTTGAGGTTCTATTTTATAGTAGTTATAAGATGACTCCACGGCTTTCTTCACCACCAGGGCGATAACTTTGGCTTCTTTGAAATTTTTCTGTTTCTTCAAGTCCTTTTCCATTCCTTTAAATGCCTTCCACCAATTAAAGAGGACCCGCTTTTCATCGTATCCGTATTTGGCGGAGACTATCTCCCCATCATTTCTGTACATGGCATCTGCATCGGCGAGACTGTTTGCTAGTATCTTTCCAAGATCGCCTGTCACCTTTAAATTAGCTTCTTCCACGATAACCTCGGCGCTGCCGGCCTTAAAGAGTTGGGACGTCTGCAGGGCTTGTTTTTCGGTTGCCATGGTGAGAGTAACACTTACCGAATTACCCTTGAACTTGTCGCTCTCTTTTATCACCTTTGGAATGTAGTAGGCCGAGCCTTTTGATATGGAATTGAAAAGAGCGTCCAGGTAATTTAAACCGTTCTGGCCCTTAAAAATGGGCATGAAGAAAATGATCAGAATCACGATGAACGCTGCCATCATTCCAACGCCGCCATAAAACTCTTTCTTATGTGCAATCATGTTTTCTCCTTTTCTCCCTTAAGGACTCGAATATTGACTATGAAAGTGCCAATCACCCAAACCCCAAACCCGCCGATGACAATGAAGAAAGCCCAAATACCGATGCCCTCCAAGATTGCGCTCGTCTGTTTTGAAATGGGCAGCACTTCCATGTCACTCAGTTTGCCCGGCAGGGCAAAGATACGGTTGACAAAACCCGCCAGCACGGCCATAGCGTAAAAGCCACGGATGGTAATGCCTTTAACAACCTTTGTGGTCATGGCCCCGATCTGGATACCCAGCAAAGATCCAAGAAGCATGCCCATGGCGAGAGTATAGAAGATAAAGCCGTAGATGGCATATTGACTGATTGCCGCATAGCCGGCTGTGAAGACGATCTGGAATATGTCAGTTCCCACCGTCGTCATGGAGGAAACGCCGAGTATATAGACGAAAATGGGAAAGGTAAGAAAGCCACCGCCAACACCCATGATGCCCGCAGCAAGACCCACAAGAGCTCCGCTGAGTACCAAGAACAGCCATGAAATACTCCGACCACCAGGCGTATAGTCATGGTCGAATTTGACTGTAGGAGGAAGCTTCATAGATTGAAGTTTCCTAGAGATATTTCCTATCTCTGTCCCCTCTTCTTTTCCTCCATGGGCCCCTTCATCTTCATGGGATTCGACCGTGCCTGATGAAGCTTTCCTTGCTCTGATAAAGTCGATCATGGCGTAAGTACCCAACAAGCCCAACATACCGGCGTAGACAGTCGTAATAAAGGCATCACTGAGTACAGGGTTGATTTCATAGAGCAAGCGGTTGATAAGCCCGCCGACGGTTGCCCCTATGATGGCGCCGATTAGGAAGACCGAGGCCAGTGGCACGGATACATTTCCAAGCTTCCTGTGGATCACGCTCCCCATGATCGCTTTGGCAAAGATGTGAAAAAGGTCTGTTCCAACAGCCAGTATCCCTTTGATTCCTGCACTCATCAAAGCCGGGGCGATGACGAATCCACCTCCTGCACCAATGCAACCGGTAATCAGACCGGCACCCAATCCAATTGCAATGGATACGATAAAGATAAAAGTGCCGTAATAGGCAGGACTATAGGCCTTTTTGCCTCCCAGTAAATCAGGCATAGTTTCAGCAATCTGATCGGCAAAGGCAATGCCTCCGATGAGAATAGGGAGGAGCAACAAACCAAGTATGATGAGTCGCTTCCGCTCACGAAGTATGGTGTTTGAATTTTCGAGTTCCCATTCGGCAAAGGCCCTTGCCCCCATCATCATAAATTGCCCCCACTCACTAAAGAACCTCATGGTAAGTCTCTCCTTTCAGACATTGTTTCTCCAGAAGTGTTATAACGACAAATTTTCTACTTCGTGTTGTTTCTAACTGGGGAAAGCTGGGACTACCAACACAGCACAAGGCGCGTAACCAATGACTTTTTGTGCGACGCTACCAATAAAAAGCCTCTTAAGCCCCGTCCTGCCATGGGTCCCCATGACGATGAGGTCGATATTTAGATCTTTTGCTTCTTTTACGATCAACTCATGGGGCTGTCCACCCACATGCACAATGGTTTCAAGTGAGATATTCTGTCCAGCAGCTTTGGCCTTGAACTGATCAAGGAAATCTCTTGCGTCCTTTTCGATCTGTTCTTCAGCCGCTGGACCAGGCATCAGAGATTTAGGATAAGCTTCAACAATATTGATGGCAAAGAGTGAACTATTACATACCGTCGCCATACTCATGGCTTGATCAAAAGCTTTCTCGCTATATATTGACCCATCCAGAGCGACAAGTATTCTCTCCCCTTTGGTCAAAGGACATACCGGTTGTTCCTCTCCCATTTCAAAACCCTCCTTTGAAAAATAAGGTATTAATACTTAATTATTCATAGTCTTGTCAAATATTATGTAAAAACCCACATGAATATTCGGATTTTTTCAACCGCCAATAAAATTACATGATTCTCGATTAGGTTAGTCGGATAACAATATTCCCACTTTTCCTTTTCGGCTCAATAACGTGACATCCAAACACTCGAATAACTTGAGTCTATAATGAAAGTGCTCCGCCTCCATCCTTATGACCTATGCTTTCATCATTTAACGTTCGGTATTGCTGTGTTTCGTCATCTGAGAGATCTCCTTGCCTGGCAATTTTCTTCTAATATGCTCACCAAATAATACGAGAAACTTCAGTATTATCAGTTTGTTGGGAAGTGTTTTGACGGGGTCTTAAAATCCACCAAAGAATGGTGGAGATTATTACAGCGAGCTCTTATTCATACTCCTTCATTTCATTAAGAATTCAGGAAAACGGATGAAGTATTCAGGCCCAGGCATAATCTGGGACGACCCTGCTCAGTTTTTTCTGCGTCGAAGCATCATGGCGCGCGTAGTGTAAATCGGTCAACACACATAAAGGCATATTGTGGTTTTTTTTCTTGACTCGCAAGAGCGAATTCTTTATGCTCCGACCGAAAAAATATAGTTCTTTTTATCTTATATCCTTTTTTCCTTGACTCTCAAGAACAAATTTCCTATGCTCCGATCGAAAAAAACGAGGCCTATCTTCCTGTCGACATTCGGAATGTATAGGACAGCAAGGAATCAGGCCTTTGTTTGCATATAAGGCTTCAAATAGGCCTGCAGGTAAGTCCACAAGAACGGGATAAAATGGCCATTTTCGGCTGGGAACTGTCAATAAACCTCAGAAACCATTAAAACAAAAGGGAGTGAAGAGGGTTGCCAGATCAAAGCAGGGGAAATCTGAATTCAGAAGGACAAATCCTGGCAAAAGATAGCCCGTCTCCCTCCAATCAAAAAAGAAAATCTCTTACCTCGTTTATTCTCACCTTTCTTGCCTCCTTCGTAATATGGTTGATTCTGTCAGGAAAATTTGACCTCTTCCATATTTCACTCGGTATCATATCGTGCCTCATTGTGGCATACACTTCCGCTGACCTGTTGTTGCCTCAACAGAAATTAGGGCATCTTATCAAGGTATGGCTCCGGTTTATTCGCTATCTTCCTTGGCTCCTTTATCAAATCTTTATAGCAAATCTTCATGTCATGTACCTTGTGTTGCACCCAAGAATGAATCAGTTGATAGCTCCTGGGATTATCAGGTTTAAAAGTAAATTTAGTGATGAGATGTCACTTTTCATATTTGCCAACTCTATAACCCTCACACCTGGAACCATAACTGTTTATGTCACGGTCGATGGTAATTATGCCGTCCATGCAATCGATAGAAAGTCAGGAGAACCCCTACCTGGGGAAATGGAACAAAGGGTCGCCAATATTATGGGTGAATAATGGATAGTATCTTTTTTTATTCTGCTTTGTTTTTCAGCATTTTAATGTTGCTATCATTATACAGAGCCGTCTTCGGGCCTACAGTTCTGGATCGACTGGTCGGAGTGAACGCCATCGGCAGCAAAACAACAGTACTCTTGATCTTGATCGGATTGATGTATCATAGGGTGGAGATGTTTGTTGATATAGCCCTCGCCTATGCCACGCTGAACTTTCTGGCTGTTCTAGCGGCATCCAGGTATTTTCAAAAAAGAAAGGGCTTGTATGATGAGGCACCAACTGAGTGATGACTTAGCCCGGGGATCTTTACACTGGGTAGGTTAAATGAAATCAAACATCGTTTTCAATTCAAGGGATTTTATATATTCATAATCACACGTCCCCTTCAGTATGGACCAAGAAAGGGGAGGGAGCAGGTAAGGTCAAATGGATATTGTCGTCACTATCATTTTAATCGGCGGTCTTTTCTTTTTTGCCGGGGGAGCAATTGGGATAATCCGCCTTCCGGAATTTTATTGTCGTCTTCATGCGGCGGGACAACTGGATACGATGGGGGTCCTCTGGACGATGGCGGCCCTGGCTTTATATGTACTGGATGATTTTTCTCTGGGAGCTATTCTTACAAGTTTAAAAATCATTCTCATCGTGTTTTTCTTGTTTATAACCAGTCCCACCGCTACCCACGCCATTGTCGATGCAGGCGTCAGGGCAGGTCTCAGGCCATGGAGAAAAAGAGGTGCAGAGGAATAATTATGAACTGGCAGATTGAATTCATCATACTCACCATGGTAATCATTTTAGGGATTGGTGCAATTACTGTAAAAGATCTCTTGGGTGCAGGCATTCTTTTCGGAGCCTACAGCTTCATGATGTGTCTTTTATGGGCCATAATGGGTGCGGTTGACGTGGCTTTCACCGAGGCTTCGGTTGGGGCAGGGGTCAGCACGGTATTTTTTATTTCGGCAGTCTTTCGCACGACGAGGGGGACAAAGGATTGAAGGCTTTTGCACTTATCATAGTCATTCTATGCGCCGGCCTGTTAATCTATGGGACCTCTGATTTCCCGCCCTGGAGTGACCCGGAGTCTCCGGCAAGCACCCACGTTTCCCCCTATTACATCGAGCACACCATCGAGGACACCTCTGTACCCAATATCGTCACATCCGTACTTGCCGACTATCGCGGATTTGATACGATGTTTGAAACCATCGTTATTTTTACGGCTGGTATTGCCTGCTTTTTCCTTCTGCGTGTCACGAAGCGTGAAGACCATGAATCGAGACTTTATCACCACCTGGTAACGGGAGTGACCCTCCGCATCAAAGAAGGCGGAAAATTACCTGATGAATCTGAGGAGTTTAGAAGAGTAGACACGGAATGGGTCCCCTATAGTTTGATCATTAAAATAACGTGTCGTTTAATCGTCCCATTCATTATGCTTTTCGCCCTCTACGTTATCGCTCATGGACATCACAGCCCAGGGGGCGGATTCCAGGGGGGGGTTATTATTGGGGCAGCAATGATCCTGTTTGCCATTTCCAACGATCTTAGGGCAGCAATTTTACGATTGAGTGAGAAAATGGCCACCTTCTTTTGTTCAGCCGGTGTGTTCATCTATGCGGGAACCGGGTTGCTCTGCCTTCTTCTTGGATTGAATTTTTTGGACTATGGTGCTCTTGCTAAAATACTCTTCACCGATCCGGTTACGGCACGCTCACACGGAATACTTGCGGTTGAAATAGGCGTGGGTATTGCGGTGATGGGTGTCGTCGTGTCGATTTACTACAATTTATCATCCGCCGGAAAACATGATGAGGGCCTCTAGGCATGGGAGATCTGGCTAAAGAGTTTGTAACGACATATAACTATTGGGTTTATATCATCCTAATGATGATTGGCCTTTATGCCGTTATGGTAAAAAACAACTTGGTCAAAAAAATTATAGGAATGAATATTGTCCAAACAGCTATTATACTTTTTTTTATTTCAATTGGCGCCAAAAGGGGTGCAACGATTCCGATAATTGCGCATGGTCATAATGGGGGCGAGCATGCTGTTCATGCCGCCGATTACATAAATCCCTTGCCCCATGTCCTCATGCTGACTGCCATCGTTGTAGCGGTAGCAACACTTGGTGTGGCTCTATCCCTGGCCATAAAAATTTATCAAGAGTACGGTACACTTGAGGAGGACGACATTCGAACCCAGACGAGAGAAGAATGAGTCAAGATTTTCCCACACTCCCCATCGCTTCTCTTTTTTTGGTCTTTAAATTTCCCCTGTAAAGTGTCCAAACCAAGAATATGATCTTGGGTTGCAAGTCCTCGCGATCCCATTTGAATTATAGTACCGTCAGCATAGAAATAATTTTGATGATCGATCAGGTACAAAAGAATAAAACAATACAATTAATGAAATGAATCCCGGTCAGAACGATATAATCATTTTAATGGTGGTTGCTCCCTTGTTTGCTTCTATCATTGTACCCATTGTAGGGTGGCGTGCAAAGAAGCTCTGTTATTCATTAACCATCCTTGCAGTTTTAATATCGCTTTTTTCTTCCTTGATTACGGCAAAAACCGTGATGAATCATGGTCCGGTTCAGTACTATTTGGGTGGTTGGAAGCCCCCGTGGGGGATAGAATTCTACATCGATCACCTCAATGCTTTCATCGCCGTAGTCGTCACGTTTATTTCCTTTCTCGGGGTCATATTTTCAAAAACGAATGTAGAAAATGACCTTCCAAACAAGGAAGGGGCTTTTTATAGTTTATTTCTTTTACTTATTACGGGGCTTCTTGGAATCGTTTTAACCGGTGACATGTTCAACCTTTTCGTATTCCTCGAGGTTGCATCCTTGTCGTCTTATGCCCTGATAGCCATGGGAGAGAAAGGAGCTATGTATGCGAGCTTTCGCTATCTCCTGATCGGCACAGTGGGGGCAAGCTGGTACATGTTGGGAGTCGGCTACTTATATATCGTAACCGGTTCCCTAAATATGGCCAACTTATCCGAGTTGTTGCCTGCCCTATATCAGTCAAAGACGATCTTGGTGGGATTTGCGTTTATTTTGTTTGGGGTGGGAATAAAGATGGCCCTCTTCCCTCTACATGCATGGCTGCCAGACGCTTATACTTATGCTCCATCCGCCGTTAGCGCGATGGTTGCCCCTTTGATGACAAAGGTCATGATCTATGTCGTTATAAGGGTAATATTTACCGTGTTTCAACCCGAGTTCACAGTTGACATGATTCAGGCGACTTCTATCCTTAGCTGGTTTGGTGTCCTTGCCATATTATTCGGCGGCATCATGGCCCTTTCTCAAACCGATTTCAAGCGGATGCTATGCTATATTATCGTGGGCGAGATCGGATATATCGTCGGTGGTGTCGGAATAGCGAATGCTACAGCCCTAAAAGGGGCCATCTTCCATATTTTAAATGATGCACTGATGATGGTCTGTCTCTTTTTCGTTGCCGGTATGGTCATGTACCGGAAAAAAGGTCATAGAATTTCCGATTTCAAGGGAATTTTCAGGGAGATGCCCTTCGCGGCGATTATCTTCACGGTGGGTGCCTTGGCCGTAATAGGGGTGCCGCCCACGGGTGGTTTCTTCAGCAAGTGGTATTTGCTTTTGGGTGGTATCGAGGCAAAACATTGGGGATTTGTTGTCGCATTGCTGATAAGCACTCTGATCAATGTCGCTTTATTTGCAAGGGTCTTCGACAAAGGCCTTTATGTGCATGGCCATGGGTCGGACCATTCATCAGAATCCACCGACCATAGTTCAGGGACCTTGGTCCAGAAAACGCCACTCAGCATGTGGATTCCTGCAGTGATCGTTATTTTGGCTATTCTTTTAGCGGGTATATTCAATCAGGCTATTTTGAAAAATATTGTTCAATTCGCGGTGCCCTCGGGACTGTAACAGCGATTCACCTTAAGGTAAGTTTATGACAGGAATGTTTGGCATAGAATATAGACCACTATCCGCGGTACTGTTGCCGATAATCGTGGCCTTCCTTATCTTGTTGTCCAATAAACGCCCAAACCTCAGGGAAAGCTGGACCCTCCTTGGAAGCGTATTGCTTTTTTTAACGGTCAGTTCCATGAGCCCGATTGTTTTAGCAGAAGGTCCTATCCAATGGACGTGGTTTAATCTTTTACCTAATATTGATTTCGCCTTCAATGTTGATGCATTTGGCCTCGTATTTGCGACCACGTCATCCTCACTCTGGATATTGGTATCGTTGTATTCCATTGGATATATGCGATCGTTAAAAGAGCATGCGCAAACAAGGTACTATTTTTGTTTTGCGCTGGCCCTTTTGGGGGCAATCGGGATAGCCCTCTCAAGCAATCTGGTCACCATGTTCGTCTTTTATGAGATATTGACCCTATCAACATATCCACTTGTCGCACACGAGGAATCACCGGAAGCCATTTCCGCCGGTCACAAATATCTTGCATACTTGCTTGGAGGCGGGGTTTTTTTTCTAATCGGCATATTAATGACATATCTGCTGGTAGGAACGACAGATTTTAATGCACACGGTATATTAAGCCCGGCGCTCGGCCCTGCATCAAAACTTACACTTCAGGTTGTATTCTTCTGCTTCTTACTGGGATTCGCAAAGGCCGCATGGATGCCTGTCCATTCATGGCTTCCCAGTGCGATGATTGCCCCAACACCGGTAAGTGCTCTCCTGCACGCTGTGGCGGTGGTGAAAGCGGGTGTATTTGGCGTCATCAGGATCGTTTGTTATATATACGGCATCGATCTGATGCAGGAACTCGGGCTCGGGTTGGCGCTGGCGTCTATAGCAGCTTTTACGATCGTGGTGGCTAACCTCTATGCGATCGGACAAGATAACCTAAAACGGATGTTGGCTTACTCCACCATAAACCAACTCTCATTTATCTTGATAGCGGTTGCATTGTTGAGCCCGATGGCGGTAGCCGGTGCTATGCTGCATATTACCTTCCACGGATTTATGAAAATCACATTGTTCCTTTGCGCGGGCGCCATCACGGCAATAAGCGGTAAAAAGGCAATCAGTGAGTTTAAGGGCTTGGGCAGAGCCATGCCGATAACGATGACGGCTTTTTTGATTGGTGCTTTTGGAATGTTCGGCGCCCCCCCTCTTGCAGGATTCATAAGTAAGTGGCATGTGGTTCTCGGTGCGGTACAATCCGGGCAACTCGTTTTCTTAACGATTATTTTAATAGGCTCTATTCTGGATGTGGTCTATTTCTGCCCTGTCATTATAAACACTTTTTTCGGAAAAATGCCTGAAACTGAGACGCTCAAAGGAGACCTGGAAGAAAAAGTGGAGGTATATTCCGAAAAGGTGGAGAGGTTGGAAACGAAGAGGCCGATCTATTATTTTATGATTATCCCTCTGGCCATAACCGCTGTTTTTTCTATCATATTTTGTATACTCCCGAATACATTTTCCATCTATGATCTTGTGCAAATGGCGGTAAAAGATATTTTCGGAGGCATGTGACCATGAACAAACTAAGGGTTTATCCTAAGAAGCTGTTCTGGCGGTTGTACTTTATAGTTTTGGTGGTGAGCTTGATATTGGATTTTTTGTGGCTCTACCTTCATGTTTTTCACTACCATTTTTCATTTCAGTATATCCCGCAATTTTTCGCCATATTCGGACTGCTCGGCTGTATGCTGCTCATTTTAATCGCGAAAGCAATGGGAATTATTCTTGTCGTGGATGAAGATTATTATCAAAAAAAATCGGGGAAATCGAATTGAATAGCTGGATCCATCCCGGGTTGGTTATCAGTATCGGCGGATTACTGATACCGTTTATCCCGTGGAAAAAAGTAAAGCAGGCCTACTTTCTTTTGCTTCCGTTGGCAGGGTTGGCTATCCTTGTGGCAACTTCCGCAGGTGTCTTCGGTACCATTCCCGCCTGGCCCGACTCGCTCTACAAGTATAACGTCCCGTTTCTTCAATACACGTTAGACATTGTCAGAATCAATAAGCTGAGCATGTTGTTTGCATACGTTTACGTTGTCGCAGCGTTTTGCATGAATATCTATGCGCTTCGGGTCAAAAATGACTGGGAACATGTTGTGGCGATGATTTACGTGGGATCCGCACTCGGAGCCGTTTTTTCCGGTGATTTCTTCACCCTCTTCTTCTGTCTGGAAATAATGTCTTTGGCCCCATTTTTCCTGTTGTTATTCCGGGGGACAAAAAAGTCCGCGGGCGCCGCGGTTCGCTATGTATTGTGGCATCATTTCAGTGGTGTCTGTATCCTGGCGGGCGTGTTGCTGCATTCACAGCAAACGGGATCAATAGAATTTACCACCATGCCTTGGGGGTGGGGGGGCGAGTATCTCGGGTCCAATCTCATTTTACTGGGATTTGTCATCAATGCCGCCACCACGCCTTTTCATTCGTGGTTGTCAGATACTTACTCCGAGGCCACGCCAAGCGGTTCCATTTACATGACCGCCTATACAACCAAGACAGCCATCTTTTGTCTCATTATGACCTTCTCCGGTGTGCCCCTCCTGATGTGGATGGGAGCAATACAATCAGTGTTTGCACTGTTTTTGGCCGTCCTTGAGAACGATGGCAGGAGGCTTTGCTCATACCATATTATCTCCCAGATCGGGTATATGGTCGCCGGTGTGGGGATGGGAACTGATATGGGCATAAACGGCGCCGCCTCCCATGCGTTGTGTCACATTATTTATAACGCCTTGCTGTACATGGGCGCCGGTTGCGCCCTCGTGGTGGTCGGCACGGCTAAATTCAATGAAACGGGTGGGCTATACAAATATATGCCCATCTCCTTCTGGCTCTATATGATCGGCGGCTTTTCCATCTCCGGGTTCCCCTTATTCAATGGCTTTATCAGCAAGGCCATGACCATTGAAGCCGCAGAACTCATTCACAACCGCGGCGTTTATCTTCTGCTCGAGGGGGCCACGGTCGGGACTTTTCTCCATACCGGTCTTAAGCTCCCATGGAACATCTGGCTCCAGGGGCGCGATGAGCCGCGGCCCGAAATCCGGGCAAAATTAAAAGATTCAGCCTTGAATACCCCCGTGCATATGTTAGTCGGCATGGGCGTTTTGGCTTTCTTGTGTATTTTTCTGGGTGTCTATCCGTGGATCCTATACGATATGCTGCCATATCCGGTGGAATACGTG
This sequence comes from Desulfatiglandales bacterium, assembly GCA_030145585.1. Taxonomy (GTDB): domain Bacteria; phylum Desulfobacterota; class DSM-4660; order Desulfatiglandales; family HGW-15; genus JAQYVK01. Next base: position 21,078 of record JAQYVK010000314.1, read on the forward strand.
CCCTTTACAGTCACCCGTATTTTTTCAATAACCCAGATGTTTATATTCGCCTTTTTGGGATTCTGGTTTTTGAGAAAGTTGCTTGGCGGTCATCTAGGATATGTCATTGATACGGATTGGTTGGTCAGAATGCCGGGGATGAAGCTTATCCAATTCTGCAATGGATCCCTTCTTAAGTTCGGATCTTTCCTTGACAGGAGCGTCGTCAAATCGTCTGCTTTCGCAGTTTCAACCCTCCGAAATCCATCGATTGAAATGAGATTGACCCCAACCGCGGTGGGACTAGGCGTGTTTGTTACCCTTATTCTTTTTGTAATTTTCCTGCTTGCCCGAATTGGAGTATAGCTTCCTAAATTCAATCGATAGCTTCTGAAAGATATTCTATCAAATGAAGGTTGCTGTTAGCTGGTCCACTATTAGAAGTCGAGTTACAGGGGGGGGCCTGAGCATCCGTAGCTTCCTTCTGCGTCGTTTTTATCAGGATAACGCCTTGACACGAAATTGATAACATCAATGCAGGAGAAGAATGCCTCGACGCATTCCGGATCAAAGTGCTTCCCGGATGATTGCTGTAATTCACTGAGCACCATGTCCTCCTCCCAGGGTTCCTTATATGATCTGCGGGAGCGTAAAGCGTCATAGACA
>JAQYVK010000315.1 GCA_030145585.1 Desulfatiglandales bacterium
TATCATGTTTGCGTATCAATTTTTCCGCCGACTCCGGGCTCAGCCCTTGCTGCTCCGACAAATGCCGTACCCTAGAAGCTTGGGAGGCATAAATAAAAACATGTAGGGCGCAATCAAACTCCCGTAATAGTATATTGCTTCCATGGCCTATGATAACCCCTTTTCCCCCTTTGGCCACTTCGTATACCACTGCCTCCATTAGATCCAGATAAAGATCAGGCGTGCGACCCCAAATTCGATCAAAAAAACCTGGGAGCTTCTCATCAAAGGTTTTAACCTCATCCGCCCTGATACCCATCTTGATGGCTTGCTCCTTGAGTTTGACGTCATCATAGAGTTCCAAATTCAGCCCGCCGGCAACATGGCTTGCGATCGCTTCCCCCCCGCAGCCCATACCCTGTGAGATTGTTATTAGCGACATTTTGGCCCTCCTTTCTTTTTGAGGATAATTATTAAGGATTAAGTTTGCTTACCTTATATTAATATAGGGAAAGAGGTGCCCTCTGTCAAATAGTAGACATCATCCCTGATCACCATCAAGGTATATTTCAAAGGCTCAAGGCTCAAGGCGCAAGGCAGAAGGTAAAAACTCTAAGCTCCCATACCCCTCGCCATATGCCATATACCTTATACCTTTTTCTTATCTCAGATGTCTTTCAATGGGTCCTTGGTTACATAAAGGAGCATAAAATTTTTGTCCAACTTCTCGATCATCTTTTGAAGATTCTCCTCCGGGACGGTATTTATCCTGATAAATGTGTGCCTATAGCCTTTCTCAGCGGTTTCACTGGTGCTGAGAATACTGACGATACGCCCCCCCCATTCTCTCATGACATCGGCCACCTCCTTGATGGCACCCGGCTTTGTTTCGAGGTTAAAGCCAAACTGAACTCCTCCCTGATAAATACCCGTAATTGAGATCAACACCCGAAACACATCTCCCTGTGAAATGATCCCTATAAGCGCCCCTTTTTCAGTCACCACCGGCAATCCTGTAATCTTGTGTTCCAACATTTTTACGGCCGCCACTTCCATGGTCTGATCGGGCCTGATAGTGAACGGTTTGGGCGTCATAACATCTTTGGCCTTGGTCTCCGCCAATAGATGATGAAGTTCATGGACGTTGAGTGTGGTCGATTTCGAGGGCAAGGCTTCCCTGACATCATGAGAGGTGATCATTCCCACCAGCTTACCGCCGTGTGTGACAGGGAGATGTCTGATGTCTTTATCTCTCAGGATTTTGGATATTTTTACAACAGATGTATTTTGATCCACCTTCACCACTTCGGAAGTCATCCAGTTCTGTACCTGCATGGTGATAATCTCCTTTGCTGGGCAAGTGGGCTTAATAAACCCTCAGCCTTTGCCGCGAGAATAATACCCTAGTCGATCTTAAATGAAAGGGAGAAAGACGCCTTGGATTTCCCCGTAAGACGGGATATTTGAGGAGCATCCTCGACTTTCGCTCAATTAGAGTAATAAATATTTGTCTCTCAATCAATTCATTTTTGATCATCTCCAAAAGAGTCGGTTGATATATGAAGCCATAAGTATAAGTAGTTATGGATTCGAGTGAAATCACGTCCAAAGGGCTCAAGGATTCAAGGCCCGCCAAAGAAATGGCGGGTAAAATTCGAGGGGTCAAGTGAATTTAAAAACGAATATCGAATTTCAAACAAGGAATGTTGAATTTCGAAGTTTTTTCCTTCGATATTTACCCGCCGTTACTGTGGCGGGTTCAATTCTTTATTCGATATTTACCCGCCTATTTTTTGTGGCGGGCCGGTTCTTTTTAGTAAGCCCTTGAATCCTTGACCCCTGGAATCCAGCCCGCCTTTTTTATGGCGGGCCGACCCTCTTCTCCAACTAAATTGGAGAAGAACCTCATTTTTAACCGCTTTCCATTGACTGCAAATCGAACTCCCGCTATATTTTCCCATGCCCTCCTCTTCCGACCCCATCCAGTCAATCCTGGGACACCAAGGTTTGCTGGCCCGATCCCTTAACGAGTTTGAAGTCAGGCCCTCCCAACTCCAGATGGCCAATCTCATCCTGGAGACCATTCAGCACAAAATCCCAGCTTTGGTCGAAGCGGGTACAGGGACCGGAAAAACCCTCGGCTACCTCGTTCCCATCCTGCTGAGCGAAAAGAAAGCGGTCATTTCCACCGGAACCAAAAATCTTCAAGAACAAATTTATTTCAAGGACATTCCGATTCTCTCAGACGCAATGGGAAATGAGATAGACGCCATGCTCATGAAGGGAAGAACAAATTATCTCTGTCTGTATCGATATCATCAATTTTTTTCCCAAAAGTCACTTCTGAAATCGGATCACGATAGGGCGAAGAAAAGGATAGCAAAATGGCTGACCAAGACCGAATTTGCGGATCGCGCCGAACTGACCTGGATAGGAGACGACGACCCTCTGTGGGATGCGCTCTCGAGCACGTCTGAACAGTGTCTTGGAACCGAGTGTTTGCATTGGGAAGATTGTTTTCTGAACCACCTCCGCAGAAGGGCCGCCAAGGCCAGAATCATTATCGTCAATCATCACCTCTTTTTCGCGGATCTCATGGTAAAGAAGGGGGGATTTGGTGAAATCATTCCACGCTCACAGATGGTTATTTTTGACGAAGCCCACAATATAGAGGAGATTGCGACCTCTTATTTTGGTGAAAGGTTGAGTACCCATCAATTGACGGCGTTGGTCCATGATTTGGAGAAAGAAAAGAAAAGTTTGAAAAGGGGAGAAGAGGACGCATATAAAAATGGTTCAAATTTCATAAAAACAGGCGTTGAACAACTTCGGACCCTTTTTAACGGGTTCGCTGAAAAGGGTCGCCTTGCTCGTAAAGACTTGGAGAAAATCGACATCGGGCCTGCCTCCCTTATTAAAAAGGGACTGATCTATATCATTGAAAACCCGCATGTGTCAGCTTCCCCTAAAAACAGCCATCAGACCTGGGTAACCCGCGCAGGTGATATGCTTGAATGCCTGGAAACCCTTCTATCTCTCCATGACGCAAATTGGTTGAACTGGTACGAAAAAAGGGGTAAAAACATTGTACTTCATGCCTCACCTTTGGATATCTCCCAGACCCTGAAGGATCTTTTGTACAAAAAGGTGCACCGGATCGTATTTACTTCCGCCACCCTCTCAACGAATAAAAACTTTGATTATCTCCGGTCACGTATTGGCCTTTCCGATGATGTGCTCATGGGGATATATCCTTCTCATTTTGACTTTAAAAATCAAACTCTGATGTTTATTCCCAAGGACCTGCCCCCACCAAACAATCCTGAATTTGGTCAAAAGATCGCTGAAAAAATTGTGCCTTTATTAAAAATCACTTCTGGTCGCGCCCTGATTCTCTTTACCAGTTATTATAACCTCAACCTTGTTCATCAGCTTGTTCATGAAAAAATCCCCTATACGGTTTACAAACAGGGAGAGGCCCCTAGATCCGTGTTGCTGGAGGAATTCAGGGATGATACCCATTCCGTCCTCTTTGCTACGGGCTCTTTCTGGCAGGGCGTCGATGTACCCGGAGAGGCCTTGAGTTGCCTGATTGTCGACAAACTTCCTTTTGACTCGCCCGGCGATCCCCTCGTAGGCGCCCGTATAGATTCCATCCGTGCCCGTGAGGGAAACCCATTTATGGAATACCAGTTGCCTTCAGCCATCATCTCACTCAAACAAGGACTCGGAAGGCTCATCAGAAACAGTTCCGATCGCGGAATCCTTGCCGTTTTGGACACCAGAATCATTACAAGCAGATATGGCCGTTTTTTCTTCAACAGCCTACCGGAAATCCCGATATGCCATGACTTATCCGATGTCGACCGTTTCTTTACACAACCGTCCTAGAAGCCATATCAAAAATGCCAAATAGCCCGATCTCTGCGCGTCCTGCTGTTCTGCTGAAAACATCTTTCAGCAGAACAGCTTAGATGAATTCCCGACCGGTGGTCGAGAATTCATCACGGCTTCGCGCCGTCCTTGACCTCGAACTATTATTCTATTTTTGATATGGCTCTAAATAGAGCTTTATTTTACAAATAAAGCCGACCTCAAAGAGGTCGGCTTAAGCGAATCATCGCTGAATTGTCCTATTGAACCCTTACTTGGTGTCCATGGTGAGGTCCCTCTCTTCGTATCCGAATAATTCAATAATTTCATAGGCTAGGGCATTAACCACCGTGGCGTCTAAATCAGCATTCACGTACAGCTCGGTCCCCGGTATCCTTGCAGAGGTCAGCAATTCATACTGGTTGGAACTAAAGGAACCCTGATGCTCCCCGGTCAATGTAAGCACCATTTCAAAGTCATTGTTATGTTTCGCTGCGATGATTTCACAGAGCTTGAGAAGCATCTCATTCCATGATGTCACCTTGCTCTCTTTTCCTAAAAAAGCAAAAGCTTCAATGGATTGCTCCTTATAATCTTCCACAGGGGTCACTTTTTTGCTCTTTTTAAATAGTGTGGCCATCTTAGGTTTGAAGATACCGGATAATCCCGAGTTTGAATCCAGTTCCAGGGCAATGAATTTTTCTACCGTTTCCGTGTCCGGTTTGTGACCGCAGAGGTCATTCGTGACATCGGCAAGGATATCGTACAACCATATTTCCGGTTCACTCAAGATCTTATTCCATGCCTTTGGGAGCGTATCGATGATCTGAAGGCTGCTTAATCGCTGATTATAAATATCCTGCGCCTTCTTAAAAGCCTTGTCTGAAATGACGTTTTTCTTGGAGAGCAACTCGTCAAAATTTTTTGTGATCTCCTCGGTTTTTTGCCCCACAATTTCTGTGGTGTGAAATCTTTTCTCATCCTGACTTCCATTTCGAAGGGGCAATGAAAACCACCAGGTGACCCCATTGGTCAATATGGCAAGCTTCACGCCCTCCTGAACGGCCCAATCGGTGAGCGGTCCCTGATGTTTTTTGAAATTTTTAACCCCTTTTTTAACCTGGATGAAGACCTTGCTGGTGTTTTCATGCCTCAACGCAAAATCTACTTTCCCCCCTTTGACATCATATTCCGGATGGATCTCTTCCATATTGAAGGGGTCCCACCCCAAAAAGGAAAGGATTTTTAAGACCACACCCTGTTTAATAGAGGCCGCATCAAAGGATTCGTACCGTTTATCTTTTTTAACTTCCTCAATAAAATTCAACAGTTCGTCCGACATTACCTTCCTCCTTCGTGACCCCGTCGGAAAAGCCTCGGGGCGATTGAAACTGACGTATCTACACTAGCTGTATTCAAAATTCCCAATTTTCTTTTATTGAAAGGGCGTTCTCCTATTTTTGCAGTTATATGCACATTTTAAGCCAATTATGGAGTTTTTCACTATTGAACTAAAATAAGTAAAAAACACTGTTGCTGCGGTTTTTTTTGGCGGATATAGGAGGTGAAAAATATGAGCGTCGTTTTTTTGACAGGCTGGACTATGAATATAAACTGGAGAACCGATTCATCATTGGGTTTCAGAAAAAAGGGGTGGCCTCTGCCAGCCACCCCTTAAAGTCTGGTCGATGATTCAAGCCTTAATGGACTGTAATCTTCTTGGGCTCCTCTTCTTCAGGTTTTGGGATTTCTATTTTCAGAACACCATCTTTAAAATCTGCATTTATTTTTTCCGGATTAAGGTTTACTGGAAGCCTGAATGCTCGCTGAAATTTCCCAAAAGCCCTCTCCTTGTGATAATAGTTGTCCTCCTTCTCTTCGTTTTCATAGGAGCGCTCGCCTTTCAGGGTCAGAACGTGTTCCTTCAAATCAACCTTGATATCCTTTTTATCCACTCCGGGCAGTTCGGCTTTTATGACGATTTTATCCTTATCATCATAAATATCAACTGCTGGTTCCCAACGGCCCATTCCAGCTTCATCATTCAGCCATGATTTCACGAAGAATGGCTCATTAAAGAAGTTGCCGAAACGATTTTGAAATGTTTCCATTTCTCTCCATGGATTCCATTTGACTAAGTTCATGTTTGTTACCTCCATTTTTTGATTTTTTCGAGCTTCTTTTTAAAAACTTATAAACTTTTCCATTCCCTTTTGCCACCAAATATGATAATCATAATTATTTTTGTGTCAATAGAGTAATGGATAATATTATTGCATTACTAATAATAATATTTACATTTAAGTAATAGGGAGTCCATATCCCGCTTAACGAGACACAATTGGAGGGAAAAATGAAAAAAAATGAGCATGAAGGGCTTGAAGGCGGTTTTTCACTTCCCCAGCCATCCTCCTCAGACCTTCGAGGGAGACAGTCAGTCCGGGCTACCTTCAAACTAACTGAAAAGGCGATCGATGCTATCAGCATCCTATCGGTTCATTTGGGGATAAAACAAAAATCCTTGTTTGATCACTTGATTGAGGATACGGAATCCTTAAACTTCATTGCACAAGAAATGCGATCAGGTTCATCGAAAAGGGGTGATCGGATTCAAAAGACCTACGTTCTGAGCCGAAAAACCCTTACAAGCCTAGATAGGATATCCAAGATCTCCGATACACCCCGCGATGCCCTTGTTGAAAACTCCATCCAACGACTCTTGCCTCTCATCGCCAGGGAGAGGGAGAAGCACCGATTTCGCAAGGAAGTATTAGAGGATTTTGGTCAATATTTAGGAGAGGGCACTAAAATATTGCGTAAATCTAAGAAGTCTCTTGGTGAGGATGATCCAGTCACCGATAAAATAGAATCCGCCCTAATCGTTTTAATGAACGCTTATGATCATCTTGTGTCTTTTATTGAGAAGTGTGAGGTCATTGAGGATTTTTAGAAGCCATGGTGGTGGAGTTGTGCGAGTGACAGCGTTGAATATGGGGTCCAGTGTTGTTATATATGAATAGAGTGGAAGAAGGATATGAAGAAGTTCTGACCGTAGGTCAGGAATTCTTCTAAGCCGTCCAGCTGAAAACCACTCTCAGCCGGACGGCCAAAGGGGGAAAAAAATGACAACCATCCATGGCTTTGAACGAAAAGAGGACCGGGACATCCCGGAATTGAGAACAAAGGCTTCGCTTTTTCGTCACGTGAAAACTGGTGCGGAGCTGTTGTCACTCGAGAATGAGGATGAAAATAAGGTCTTTGGCATTTCTTTCAGGACCCCACCCAATGATTCTACCGGAGTGCCTCATATTTTGGAGCACGCTGTTCTTTGCGGCTCACGTAAATATCCGGTGAAAGAACCTTTCGTAGAGCTCCTAAAAGGGTCCCTTCAAACCTTCTTGAACGCCATGACCTTTCCCGACAAGACATGCTATCCCGTGGCCAGCCAAAACGTACAGGACTTCTACAACCTCATTGATGTATACCTTGACGCCGTCTTTTATCCCAAGATCACCCGGCCCATCTTTCAACAGGAGGGCTGGCATTTTGAGATGGAGAAAAAGGACCATCCTCTTATCTATAAGGGCGTTGTCTTCAACGAAATGAAGGGGGCCTATTCTTCCCCTGACAGCATCCTGGATGAGTATTCCCAACGATCTCTCTTTCCCGATAACACCTATGGTTTCGATTCCGGTGGAGACCCTGTAGTGATCCCCAGCCTTACCTTTGAACAATTCCTTGCCTTTCACCGAAAATACTATCATCCATCCAATGCCCGCATCTATTTTTACGGAGATGATCCTCCCACTCAGCGATTGAAACTCGTTAACGAATACTTGAAAGATTTTGAGATGAATGAAATCGATTCAACCATTTCATTACAACCCCCTTTAGATCAACCTAAACACTTTACGCATCCCTTTGCCGCGGGCAGTGACGATGCCCGGGGCCCAATGGGCATGATGGCCGTTAATTGGTTGCTCAAGGAGACCACCGACATAGAACTGAATATGGCCTTTGATATTTTGGAATATATTCTTCTCGGCATGCCGGGCTCCCCCCTGCGTAAAGCACTCATCGATTCAAACTTAGGTGAAGACCTTGCCGGTGGGGGTCTTGGAAATGCATTGCGTCAAATGGTTTTTTCCACAGGGCTCAAAGGCATCGATATAAAAAACGCAGACAAAATTGAGGCCCTCATCCTGAAAACCCTTGAGGATCTCTCCCGAGAAGGGATCGACCCGAATACGGTAGAAGCGGCCTTGAATACCATTGAATTCAACCTCCGGGAGAACAATACCGGACACTTCCCTCGTGGACTGGCGATCATGCTCCGTGCCTTGAACACTTGGCTCCATGGAGAAGATCCCCTTGGTTCGATTGCCTTCGAAGCCCCCCTCAAGTCAGTCAAATCCCGGCTGGCCTCGAATCCCACCTTCTTCGAGGAGATGATTGCTCGTTTCTTTTTAAACAACCCTCACCGCACCACCGTCATTCTAAAACCGGACCCCCACTTTGAGGAAAAAACGGAAACGGATGAGCGGGAACGGCTGGATGCAGCACACGAGGCAATGAATGCGGCCGAATTAGAGGACATCAAGGCCACCATGGAAAGCCTAAAACGCATGCAAGAGACCCCGGACGCCCCCGAGGCTCTGGCAAATATTCCTACGCTTAAACTCACCGATCTTGACAAAAGCAACAAAACGATCCCTTTGACAGTTTCTGAACTAAAAGGCACTCAGGTCTATTATCACGATCTCTTCACAAACCGCATCTCATACCTGGACCTGGGCTTCAACCTACACGCTTTGAAACAGAAATATCTCCCTTATGTTCGTCTGTTTGGCAGGGCCCTCTTGGAAATGGGAACTGAGAAAGAGGACTATGTGACCCTCACACAGCGCATCAGCCGGAAGACCGGCGGAATCAGTCCTACCCTTTTCAGTTCCTCTGTCAAAAATAAAGAAAAAGGGGCTGTCTGGCTTTTTCTGCGAGGCAAGGCCATGGAGTCGAAGGGCAATGACCTTTTAGATATCCTGCGGGAGGTGATCCTGGGTGTCCGGCTGGACAACAGAGAGCGCTTTCGACAGATTGTCCTTGAAGCCAAAGCGAGGCAGGAAAGGATGCTCGTCCCTGCCGGGCATCAGGTGGTCAATACACGGATTCGGGCCCATTTCAGCGAAGCGGATTGGGCCGCAGAACAGATGCAGGGTCTAAGCCATTATTTTTTCCTCTGCAAGCTCGCCAAAATTATTGATGAGGACTGGCCCGGTGTCCTGAGTGACCTTGAAGAGATAAAACACATCCTTATCAACCGCAATAATATGCTTTTCAATGCCACCATGGATCAAGGGGACTGGTCCTCCTTTCAGCCTTTGGCCGATGAATTTCTCGATGCCTTGCCTGCTTTGCCCGTCAGGATGGCGGACTGGGCTCCAGAGCGACTCACAGAGTTCGAGGGTATGACCATCCCCTCCCAAGTCAACTATGTGGGAAAAGGTCTCAACATCTATCCATTGGGGTATCGCTTCCACGGATCGGCCCACGTGATTACCCGATATCTTCGTAATGTGTGGTTGTGGGAGAGGGTCCGGGTGCAGGGTGGAGCCTACGGGTCGTTCTGCCAATTTGACAGGCTATCAGGCATTTTATCGTTTGTCTCTTATCGTGATCCGAACCTTGTTAAGACCCTTCAAACCTTTGACCGGTCTGCGGGCTTCCTTAGAGACCTTGATCTGACCGAAGATGAACGCGTAAAAAGTATTATCGGAACCGTCGGAGATATAGATCAGTACAGTCTTCCCGATGCCAAAGGATACCTCTCCATGACGCGACAGTTGTCAGGAGAAACCGACGAAGACCGCCAAGTGATACGTGATGAGGTTTTGAGCACCTCCTCATCCGATTTCCACGGTTTTGTTCAGATCCTCGATGCGGTCAAAGATCAAGGTCTGGTGAAGGTACTAGGCTCCCAAAACGCAATTGAGGGGGCACTCAAGGATCGTCCGGGATGGCTGGAAGTCGTTAAAGTCTTGTAGACCCGCACCTTTCTCCTTGATCCCAAAACCGGCTACGAGCGGCAGGGATATTGCCGAACGACATCGTGTAGTGTTGGATTTTATAGCTGATGTCATAAATTTGTTCCGATCGGAAGGAGTGTGCGATAGCATAAAATCCCCCCTGCCCCCCCTTTTTGAAAAGGGGGAACGCTTACACTCCGGCATTGCTCATTCCGGCCATAGGTGTGTTGATATTACTTCAGGCCTTCATAAGTTCCCCCTTCGACAAAGGGGGACAGGGGGATTTAATAAAAAGGCTAATCGGAATATATTTCTGACAATGACTGTTAGGCCTTAGAAAAATCTATTTTCTTGCCTACACCCCTTTTTCTTGAAACACGGCTGACAAAACCTCTCGCTAAGGAGCTTAGGGTCCACATTCGCTCGAGGAACAATTGTTACAGTAAATTTTTTTCTTGACATAGGGGCGGGATTCCTTTAAAAATGGTCTAAATAGTCGAGAAATGTAGTTTCAATGAGTCTAAACATGGCAAAAAATCAATCCTTTCAGTTTTTTAGTTTTTATTTTTTTGGGGGACCTCTGCCCATGGATTGATTGATAGTTACTTTGATTTCAAGCCGTGGGCACTCCAAAGCCCACGGCTTTTTTTGTTTATGGCCCGATGATTTATGTATTGTATTACGACTATAGCTGATGTCATAAATATGTTCCGAAATCCCCCCTGGCCCCCCTTTTTGAAAAGGGGGAACGCTTACACTCCGGCATTACTCATTGCAGCCATAGGTGTGCTGATAATGCTTCAAGCCTTCATAAGTTCCCCCTTTGACAAAGGGGGACAGGGGGATTTAATAAAAAGGCTAATCGGAACATATTTCTGACAATTACTATAATAGATAGTAAAGGATAGAACGATGGCAGGGAATTCATTCGGAGAAGCGTTTAGGGTAACGACTTTTGGTGAATCACACGGAGAGGGCGTGGGCGTTGTTGTGGATGGATGCCCGCCACAGATCCCCTTAAAGTCGGAAGATTTTGCGATAGATATGGGCCGTCGCAGACCGGGCATGGGTTCTTTTGACACCCCGCGGAAGGAGAAAGACCATGTGGAAGTGCTCTCCGGAATCTTCGAGGGCCTCACCACGGGCGCTCCTATTACGCTTCTCATACGAAACAAGGGCGCAAACAGCAAGTCCTACGAAGTCCTTGCTCAACTCTTCCGTCCTGGGCACGGTGATTATACGTATTTTAGAAAATACGGCCATTTCGATTACAGAGGAGGGGGAAGATATTCAGCTCGGGAAACGGCTGCAAGAGTCGCCGCCGGGGTCGTGGCCAGAAAAATCCTTGAACCTTTGGATATCAGTGTTACCGCATATACGGTCGAGCTGGGTGGCGTCAAGGCGAAGAACATTAATTTTGACTCTGCCGACAAAAACCCCTTTTATTGCCCCGACCCCGATGCGAGTGAAAGGATGTTAAAGACGCTGTCGAAGGCGGGCGAAGAGGGTGATTCTCTTGGCGGTATCACGGAGGTCCGAGTGAGGAATTGTCCTTGGGGCCTTGGCGAACCGGTTTTTGACAAATTGGATGCGGACCTTGCAAAGGCCGTGATGTCCATCGGAGCGGTAAAAGGTGTTGAAATTGGTGCAGGATTCGAAGCGGCCGGACTTAAAGGTTCCGAGAATAACGATCCCCTTGTTCCGGGTGGTTTTAAGTCGAACCGTGCCGGAGGTATTTTGGGCGGTATATCGAACGGAGATGAGATTTCATTGCGGGCTGCCATTAAACCCATTCCCTCTATTTTTCTCGAACAGGATACCATTGATCGGAATGGAAACGCCGCCAAGTTGAAACTAAAAGGAAGGTTTGATGTTTCCGCCATTCCAAGAATTCTGCCTGTGCTTGAGGCCATGGTGAGGATCGTCATTGTTGATCACTATTTTCGGGCAAGGACTAAGAATGCATGAGGGATCTGTCCAACATAGAAAGGAGGGAAAAGGATGCTAGGTAAAAAAATCCGCATGGAGCGTGTCATGGACCGAAATACCAGAAAAACGGTGATGGTGCCTTTGATCCATGGTGTGGGAATGGGTCCCATCGAGGGGATCCGAGATATCAAGAACTGTGTGGACACAGTTGCGTTAGGAGGTGCCAATGCAGTGATCCTCCACAAGGGCATAGTAGCGTCCGCACACCGGCGTAGCGGAAAGGATATTGGTCTGGTCCTCAACTTGACCGCCACCCTGGAAAATGGAGAACAGGCACTGGTCACTGATGTGGAAGAAGCCCTCACGATCGGTGCAGACGCCGTGTCTGTCAGAATAGGAATCGGGGGACCGGATGAAAAGGAGATGTTGGAACTGCTCGGCCGAGTCGCTAGAGATGCCCTTAAATGGGGTCTACCGCTTATGGTTCTCATGCATCCGCGACCAATGAAGGACAATGCCAAAGCCTTAAAGAGCTCAATGAGAGCCGCCCGCATCGGTGCTGAAATAGGAGCTGACTTGGTGCGCGTCCCGTACACCGGATCTTCCGAATCTTTCAAAGAGGTGGTCTCTGTTTGCCCGGTGCCCCTGTTGGCCACGGGTGGAGAAAAAAAGGTGAGAGAAAAAGAGGTCCTCGAAATGGTTCGAGAGGTTATGGAGGCGGGTGCTTATGGGGTGTCCATAGGAAGGAACATCTTTCAGTATAAAAAGCCCGGAAACATGATCAAAGCCATCAAACAAATTGTTCACAAAGGTTCTTCTGTTTCCACGGCCATGGGAACACTAAAAGAAGGACCCATAGAAGGCTCTATTTTCGACGGAACTGTCATCTGGTAAGGATCGAAGCCTGTTTCAAGGGGGAAAAAAAGGTGGAACGTGGCAAGGGCAGTAAAAGGGGCCCACAGAACTTGGAGAGTTGTCAAGGGGAGATCAAACAGATAGACGGTAAAATTATTTCCCTTCTCACCAAGAGACAGGCGGTTTCTGTCGAGATCGGAAAGCTCAAGAGAGAGCTCGGCATAGAAACCCTTGACCAAGCCACAGAACAAGCCATACTTCACCGCCTGGCCGCAAAGGCTCATGATGGGTTGAGTCCCGAGGCCATCAGAACAATTTTCTCTGAGATCTTGTCTGCGGCCCGGTCAGTCCAAAAGACTCCCGTCGTGGCCTTTCTGGGCCCTGAGGCCACTTTTAGCCATGAGGCGGCTGTGAGTTTTTTTGGGCATTCGTCCACGTACCGCGTGGCTGAATCTATTGAACAGGTCTTCAGTCTGGTAGAAGAGGACCTCTGCCAATATGGGGTCGTCCCCGTCGAAAATTCATATGAGGGTTCCGTGAGGAACACCTTGGACCTCTTTTATCAATATGATCTGAAGATAAGTGCTGAGAGGTTTAGTCGAATAAGACAACATCTTCTGAGCAAGGCATCACATATTAATAAGATCGAGCGTCTCTATTCTCATCCCATGGCCATTGCCCAGTGTCGTGTGTGGCTCAACACCCACCTGGCCACAACACCTGCGGAAGAGGTCGCCAGCACCGCCCTTGCTGCAAAGATGGCGTCAAATGACCCGGCTGCCGGGGCAATCGGATGCCGATTGGCGGGTGAGACCTTTAACTTGAATATTCTTGAACAAAGTATCGAGGATACTCCTGATAATTACACCCGGTTTCTGGTCATTGGAAAACAAATTTCAGGGTCGACAGGCAGGGACAAGACGTCCTTACTGTTCCTGCTCAACCATAGGCCCGGTGCGCTTCACAAGGCGTTGGGTGCCTTGGCTCGTAGGAACATCAATTTGACCCGACTCGAATCGAGGCCCATGAAGACAAGAAACTGGGAGTATCTCTTTTTCGTTGACGTGGAAGGGCATGAACAGGAAGACCAGGTGAGTAACGCCCTGATGGAGATGGAAGAACACTGTGTGTTCTTGAAACGACTAGGATCCTATCCTTCAGGAAATGAATCAGGTGATTGATCCATAAAGCCTACATATTTGAGCAACGTCTTTTAAGATCAAAACTGTAGTAAAGGAGGAAATGTTTCCCATGAAAAATCTTAAACTTTCGGCCTTGAATGGTGATGTCCACAAACGGACCGTTATCACCGTTGGTGATGTGAAAATCGGTCAGGACTTTGTGGTGATTGCGGGCCCTTGTAGTGTTGAAAGCGAAGAGCAAACTATTGAGACCGCCCGTAAAGTGAAGGCCGCCGGGGCCAATATGCTCAGAGGGGGTGCGTTCAAACCCAGAACATCTCCATATTCCTTTCAGGGTCTGGGTATTAAGGGATTGAAGATCCTTGAAAAGGCCAAAAAGGAGACGGGGCTCCCGATTGTGACGGAGGTTACCGACCCTCGAGATGTCTCATGGGTTTGTGAATATGCCGATGTTTTACAGATAGGCACAAGAAATATGCAGAATTATTCTCTTCTTCAAGAAGTAGGAAAAGCCAACAAACCTGCCCTTCTCAAGAGAGGGATGTATTCGACCCTCTCCGAATGGCTCAATTGTGCGGAATATATACTTGCCGGGGGGAATGAGGACGTTATCCTTTGCGAGAGGGGGATAAGGACATTCGAGACCTATACCAGGAATACCTTGGACCTAAGCATTGTGCCTTCCGTGAAGGAAGTTTCGCACCTGCCCATCATCGTAGATCCTTCCCATGGAACCGGAAGATTAAGCGTCATTGAACCCATGAGCCTTGCTGCCATGGCTGCCGGTGCAGACGGCATCCTCATTGAGGTTCACCATAACCCGAGTGAATCCATCTGTGACAAGGATCAAGCCATGCCGACCAATACTTTTGCCGGTCTGATGAAAAAGTTAGGGACATTGAGA